>CAMNKG010000054.1 GCA_946542135.1 uncultured Bacteroidales bacterium | reverse complement strand
ACCTCCGACCTTTGGGTTATGAGCCCAACGAGCTACCACTGCTCCACCCCGCACTGTTTTTTCGTTGATTTCAGTTTGCAAAAGTACACACTTTTTACAAACTGACAAAATTTTAATCCTTTTTATTTTTTACGATCCTCATAAAACACTAAAACACAACCTAAGCGAACAACAAAAAAATTATGCTGCCACTCGCCGATGGCAGCATAATTTCTACATTTTTGAATTGCAAAAAACTATTTTTTTGCAAAATTCGTCGTACCTTCCTTCAGGAAATCGAGAAACTTGACCGGGTCGGGATTGTAGGCGAAGTTCTCCTTCGTAAGGCTGTTGCCGTCGGCATCGATGATGACGTAGTAGGGCTGCGCGTTCATATTGTAGTGCGTGCGCTGGAAGAAGAGGTTGCGGCGGCCGAGGGTCTTGATGGTGCGCTCGCCGTCTTTGACCCACTCGCTTTCGGGAAGCGTGATGTCGTTCATGTCGCAATAGAGCTCACAGAGCACATAGTTGTCGTTCATATACTTCTTCACCTCGTCGTTGCTGAGCACATACTGCTCCATCTTGCGGCAGTTGTTGCAGTTGATGCCAGTGAAGTCGATGAAGATGGGCTTGCCCGTCTGGCGGGCGTAGGCCTTAGCCTCCTCGATGTCGAAGAAGCCCTTGTAGCCCAGCGGTTCATGCAGCTTGTCGGCATATTTGCGGTCGGCGGGTATGCCGTCGTAGCTGACGGCGCTGACAGCGGCACCCTTGTTGTCGACAACAATCTTTTCGATATTGAAGTCTTGCGTGTGCATCGGCGGCAGGAAGCCCGAAATGCCGTTGAGCGGAGCGCCCCACAGACCGGGAATCATATAGACTGCAAAGCTGAGCGAGGCGATGGAGAGGAACAGTCGGACGACGCCGATGTGCTGCAGCTCCTCGTCGCCTTTGAACTTAAGCTTGCCGAGCAGGTAGACGCCCATCAGGGTGAAGATGACAATCCAGAGGGCCAGGTAAATCTCGCGGTCCAGGATGCGCCAGCCCCAGTAGAGGTCGGCCATCTGCAGGAATTTCAATCCGAAGGCCAGCTCGAGGAAGGCGAAGACGATCTTGACCGAGTTGAGCCAGCCGCCCGACTTCATGTTCTTAAGCACCGAGGGAAAGAAAGCCAACAGCGTGAAAGGCAGCGCAAAACCGATGCCGAAACCGAGCATCGACACCAGGCTGATCCAGCGGTTGGTGGTCGACGTAGCCAGCTCTACCAAGGCGGCGCCAATGATGGGACCCGTGCAGGAGAAGGAGACCAGCACCGTGGTCAGCGCGATGAAGAAGGGGGTCAGCAGACCACCCTTGTCGGCCTGGGCGTCGCTGGCGTTGACCCACTTCTCGGGCATCTTGATTTCGAAGAGGCCAAAGAACGACAACGCGAAGACAAAGAAGATGATGAAGAAAATGAGGTTCGGGATGCCATGCGTGCCGATGACGTTGAGCGACTCGGGACCGAGGAAGAGCGTCAGGATGGCACCCAGCACGGCGAACATAAAGATGATCGAGAATCCGAAAAAGAGCGCCTGGCGGCGGTTCTTGCGCTTGTTGTCGCTGCTGTGCATGAAGAAATTGACCGTCATCGGTATCATCGGGAAGACGCAGGGCGTGAACATCGTCACGATACCGGCCAGCAGGGCGCCGAAGAAGAGGCCAAGGATGGATTTGTCGTTCTTTTTCCCTTCGCTGTTGTCGTCGGCATTCAGTTCCGCGGCCGGTTGGGACGCCTCGGCGACAGACACCTCGCTGTCGGCATTGCTGTCGGCGATGGGCAGCGGCTCAGTGACTGCCGTCGCGGTATCGCCCGAGGCAGCAGGCACCTTGAAGGTGAAAGGTGTGTCGTCGGGAGCTATGCAGGAACCATCATTGCAGAGCTGATAGTACATGGAGCCTTTGACTTCGAAGGTTTTGTCGGTATTGCGTTTAATCTTCTGGCGGAAAGTCACCTTGTCGCTAAACGAGCGTACGACACACTTAAAGATGTCGTCCATCTCCTCGTGGGGTTTGGGTTCGACGACGCCACCCACGCGCTTGTAGTTGGCATTGTCCTCGAAGGTGAATTCGGCAGGAATAGGGCCGTTGGGGTCGGACTTCTGCGAGTAGATATGCCAACCCGCGTCGAGCTTCAGCTGGAACTGCAGTTCCACTTCGTCGGCCGACAACTCCTTGACATTGAATTTCCAATGGGCAGGATTAATTTGTGCGATGGACGATGCCAAGGGTGACATCAAGAACAAAAATACGAGAAGTTTGATTGCTTTCTTCATAAAAACCACTATTTTACGGTTATCTTTCATTATTAATAAGACTTGCAAAAATACATTTTTTTTCTGATACATAAAAAAAACCATCGGGGGCGTCAAAAGATTCTTGCCTGTTTTTCTTCCGAACACCCTGGTAAGCAGAAACGACAGACGTGGAGCAAAATTTTTTCATCCAACGGCGCAGAAACAAAAATTTTGTGTACTTTTGCACTGTAAAAGGGGAAGCCGAAAACCTCACAGAGTAGGCGTAATTAATTAAAAAACATTACAAAGTATGAAAAAAATTCTTTTAACTCTGGCAGTGGTTGCCACCGTGGCATGCTTCAGCTCTTGCTCCAAGAAATGCAACTGCAAATTCTCTGACGGCCGTGAACTGGAATACGACCTTGACGAGATGAACGAACAGTTCAGCAACTATGGCGTTACCATCGACAAATGCGGTGACCTGAACATTGACGGAGTTGTTAAATGCAGCTAAAAAAAACAAAGCAACCAAAAAAGCCTTCCCTATCGGGGAGGCTTTTTTTATGGGCGTTACCACACGTGCCATGAGTGCTATCGCAGATTGAACTGCAGTTTCTTTTCGCCCTTGGCGGTGCGGATGAAGAGGGTATAGTTTGATTTCGGCATGCGGCTGATGGTGATGCGTGCCTCGTTCTTATACTGCGGGATGGTACGTATGCTCTCGCCTTTGGCGTTGACGAACTCCACCTCGGCCACGGGGCTTTCCATAGCGATGGTGATGTAGCCCTGTTCCAGATAGGGATTTACCACCACACGTTCAGAGGAGTTGCCTTCTGCCACCATGCCCGACGAGACCACGAAATCCTCTTCGAAGCGTGCCCCCGTCACGGTGGTCAGTTTGCGCGATGGCGGCGTGAAGGTGCGGCCCTCGAGGTCGGGGGTGAGGGTGACGGTGGCGTTGGTGGCCACCTCGAGGCAGTAGCGGCCTTGAGCGTCGGTGCGGACATCATGGCTGCCGTCGCTGACGGTCACGCCAGCCACAGGGGAACCTTTCTCATCGACCACACGGCCCATCACAGGCTGCGCGCTGAAGCGCACCAGCCCCTTGAGGCTGCTGCCGAACCATTTGGAGCCTTGGCCGTCGACCATAACGCGGCGCATCACATCTTTGGGCAGCGGCGAGTTCTTGGACTGGTAGACCTTCCAGTTATCCTTGCCGTCGAAAAGGACGATGCCTTGGTCGGTGGCCATCCACAGGGCTCCCGAGGGGTCGAAAGCAAGGTCGTTGATTTGGTTGCATGGCAACGGACTGTTGGCCGTGGTGTAGATGGTCCAAGCGGTGCCGTCATAGCGGGCAAGGCCGCCGAGGGTGGCAATCCATTTGACGTCGTCAGGGCCTATGAGGATGGCCGGAACGATGTCGTGGGGCAACTGGGAATTGGAAGTGGTGAAAGAGCTCCATGAGCGGTCGTCGTAGACCGAGATGCCGCCGTTGGTGCCAATCCATTTGCGGTTGCGGCGGTCGATGGCGACGCAAAGTATGAAGTCGCTCTTCAGGTCGGAGTCGGCGGAGGTGTATTTGGTCCATTCCCTACCGTCGTAGCGCACCAGGCCGCCCAGGGTCACCCCTATCCATTTCACGTCGTTGCGGTCGATGGCGATTTTGGAGATGAACTTCATCTGCAGACGTTTCATCTCAGCCTTGTGTTCGGTCCACCGCGAGCCGTCGAATTCGATGACGCCATAGTCGTCGGTGCCGATCCAGAGCACATTGTTGGCGTCGACGGTGAGGCAGTTGACATATTGGCCTTTCAGTTTTTCATTGAACATGGAGAAGTCGGTCCACGTCTTGCCTGTCAGGCGCGCCATGCCGAGGTCGGTGCCGAACCACTTGTTGTTTTTCTTGTCGGAGGTCATGGCCAACACCGAGTTGCCCAACTCCGAGTTGGACATGTTGAATGGCGTCCAGTTTTGCGAACGGAGCTGCGAGAACTGAGAAGTGATGACTGCAAAGAGCAATATTATAAAGAATACTTTTTTCATCAAAAAAAACTTTAACCTTTATTTGAACACGAATTGCACGAATTGCACGAATATTATTTAACTATTATACAGAATAGTCGCACGCAACCAACGAATCAAAAAAATATAGATGAACCCATTAATCTTTAAACTTTAACCCTTAACCTTTAACCTTTACCCATTAACCTTTACCTCAAGTCTTATGCTTTTCCTTTTTTGCGGCAGGGAAAAGTATATTATTCAGTATCAGCCGGTAGCCTGGCGAGTTGGGGTAGAGCGAGAGGTCGGTCGGCGGGTCGCCCACAAAATGGCGGTAGTCCTCGGGGTCATGGCCGCCGAGGAATGTCCAAGTGCCCTTGCCGTATTCGCCGTGCAGGTAGCGCACCTCGCCCAGCTCTTTGTTTTCGGCCAGTATGAGGGCGCTGCTTTTCACCGTTTCGCGGCGGAAGGCGGTGGTCTGGCCCATGAAGCCGTGGATGATGCGGGTGTGGTTTTGCGTCAGCATGGTGGGCACCCAGTCCCACTTGGCCGAGAATTCGAAGAGCGTGAAGAAGTCGTTCTTTTCGTTGATTTGGCGTTGGCGTGTGCGGTCGTCGATGTCGATAGTCGATATTTCGTATTCGGCGGGATTGGTGCTGATGCGGAAATCCTTGAAGGCAAAACATTTGGAGTAGTCGAGCAGTGCCTGGGCATTGGGTTGCATGGGGTCGCCGTCGAACATCACGTCGCAGATGTCCACATTCTCGGCGGCCAGCGCCACATCGTAGCTGTCGGGAGCCGAGCACATGGCGAAGAGGAAGCCGCCGCCCATAACGAAGTCGCGGATTTTATGACACACCGCCAGTTTCAGCTGCGACACCTTGGAGTAGCCCAGCTTGTGGGCGCGGGCCTCCTGGTCGCGGACATCCTCGATATACCATTGCGCGTTGCGGTAGTTGCCCCAGAATTTGCCGTACTGTCCGGTGAAGTCCTCGTGGTGCAGGTGCAGCCAGTCGTATTGCGGCAGCACGCCCGCCACCACCTCCTCGTCGTAGACCACGTCGTAGGGTATCTCGGCGTAGGTCATTACCAGCGTCACGGCGTCGTCCCACGGCAGCTTGGTCTTGGGCGAATAGACCGCAATCTTGGGAGCTTTCTGCAGGCGGACGGCATCCATGTTGACCGCAGCGTCGGCTATTTCCGACAGGATGGCCGTCGACTGTCCGTCGGCGATGACCTCCACACTGACGCCGCGCAGCCGCGCCTCGCGTTCCAGAACGTCGGCATATTTCATCATGAACGATCCGCCGCGGTAGTTGAGCAGCCAGGTCACCTCCACCTCGCGCTGCAGCGCAAAGTAAGCCACGCCGTAGGCTTTCAGGTGGTTGCGCTGGGTTTCGTCCATAGGCACCAGCAGATAGCTGGCCTGCGCAGGCAGCGCCACAAGGATCATGGTCATCAAGAAGAATATCAATCTCTTAAACATCGCTATAAAAATATAATGTGCGGACAATTGCTACCGTCCGCACATTAGATAACCATAAAAAGTCTTTTTTATTGTGTCTACTTTTTCACGATGCGCTGCACCGAGCTGCCCGAGGCGGTGACAATGCGCACAAAATAGTGGCCGGCAGGTAGTTCCGACATATCGACCCTACCGGTTGCCGACTCGGCCACATGGCGTCCGCCGAGGTCGATTACCTCCACCCTTTTCAGGTTGGCGGCATTGACGTGGAGCACGTTGCCGACGGGATTGGGATAGACCGTTGGCGAAGCCGGACGCTGCGCTGCCTCGGGGATGGCCACATGGCCACAAGGCCAGGCAATCAGGTCGGTGCCGCCATTGAGGTAGGCATATTCCGTTTCGACGAAGGTCTCGCCATACTGGTTACGCACCCAGTAGTTGACGTAGCGGTCGGTGCCGCCGCCGCTGTGCCACACAGAGTAGACATCCTTGGGAGCCACCATGATTACAACCGAGTCGCGCTGACCCGCCTCGAGCCGGGCGGTGCCAAACACATAGCCGTTGGCCGATTCGAGGCTCAGGAAGGCTCCGCCTTGCCAGCCGCTGCCGTGGGTGCTCTCCATGACCACCGTCAGAGGACACATCTCATCCAGGTTCATATCAGCCTGGACAACCTTGACGCGTACCGTTTCATTGCCCTGCTCAAAGGTCAGACAGGCAACGCGTTCGCCGCCATCGTGGTTTTCAGCCACATGGAAGCGGAGCCATCCGGCAACGCCAAACGACGCATCGTCGACAGTCAGCCAGTCGGCATCGCTGGCTACGCTCCACAAGGTGTTGACCGCTATGTTGATGCTGAGAAGCAGCGAGTCGGTGCCGCCGTTGCGTTGGAAGTTGAACAGCGTGTCGCTCACGCGCAGGGCATATTCGGGCACAGCACCGATAAGGGCTGCATTCTGAAGGTTGAAGGTATAGGTGACGTTGCCTCCCACACCGCCCACACCGGGGCTGATGGAGTCGACCGTATAATAGCCATCGCCGACGCCGCTCCATCCGAAATTGAAGTGTAGATACTGGCGGCTGTCGTAGCCGTCGCAGATGAATCCGTGTCCGCCCTGTTCAGCGGCGCCGGCATAGAGAATGGGATGGCGTTGGTTGAGTTCGTTGATGAGCAGTTCGCGCCAGGCCTCGTTGCTATAGCCGAGACCTTTGAAGTACACCTGCATATCGTCACTGTAGTGGAAATAATCCTTCAGCGCGTTGTCGATGCTGTGCATTCCCTGCACGCCTGCCAAGCCTATGGCACTGCTGCCGCCCGAAATGGCCGTGCCGTAGTCCATCTCCAAGCTGACGCCGCAGTGGTACATCAACGTAGCCACCGCCGCGACCTCTTCATCGGTAACGAACAGCGAGGCGCTGTCGCGCATATGAGCCCAGTCGAAAAGTGTGTGGCCGAAGTCAGCCTTCAACACCGTATCCACACGAGGAGGCACATAGCTGTGGTTTCCCGTCCCGAAAGCCGGAAACTGCCAATAGTTCATAAACTGTGCCATAGCCGTAGCGGCACAGCCGCTGACGGTGCCCGAGGGGCACATGGCATTGTAGGGATAATACTGGTCCCAGCGCGTGGAAAGCAGCGGTTCCACCGCCTCGCCGTAACCATCCTTTGGGGCTATGCCTTGTTCCAGACGGCGCCATTCGTCCTTGTCGGCCTGATAGTACGGCGTCGCGGCACCGACGGCATTGCGGCAGCGTTGCACCGCCGCTATCTGCTCCTGGTAGCCGTCGAGCCAGCGCTGCAAGGCGTAAGGCAGGTGGTCGGCATCGATAGTACCGTCGGCGGAATAGGCCAGGACGGGTTTCACGTCGTCGTCGGCAGCCACCATCACCCATCCACCACCCTGGCAGACAAAGAGATAGATACCTTCATAAGCCCACGGCAGCGGGGTCGTGTCGAGGACAACGGGCGACTTGGAGGCCCTTGTCAGCGACATGAAGTTGCGCGCCACGACGGCTGCCTTTCCGGGATCCACAGGCTTTGCCGAAAGGGTTGAACCCTGCAATAGAAGCATCCCGACAAGGGCTGTCAAGAGGAAAGCTTTTTTCATACTCGTCGTTATCTTTGATTATCTGATTCGTTCGAAGACCAACACATCCGTTCCGAACATTTCCACCATCTCCTGGTCGTTCATATCGAACGTGATGGTCTCGTTGGATGCATTGTAGATGAGCGTGTCGGACGATGACTCCGTCTCGCCGGTCTGATCGTCGACATAGGATTGTGTCATCACAATAATTGTGCCGTCGAAGGTGTAGGTATAGTCCCACGACTCGTTAGTGTTCTGACCTGGATAACTGGGCAGGGATGGCACGGTGACATTCAAGTCCATGAACATACTGCCGCTCGTCCTGTCCACAAAGTCAAGCATCGTGTTCAGGTCCAGCAGCATATCGACGCCAGAATAGGTGTAGGTGTTTTGCAAATGGCTCTGCCAT
Source organism: uncultured Bacteroidales bacterium (assembly GCA_946542135.1). Lineage (GTDB taxonomy): Bacteria > Bacteroidota > Bacteroidia > Bacteroidales > P3 > Colimorpha. The sequence goes on along the minus strand of CAMNKG010000054.1, from coordinate 3,327 downwards.
GAGGTGTTGGCGAGCATTTCCGAGCGGTCCTGTGGTGGATTCTGGACAGTGTCGTCATCTTTCTCGCAAGCGGCCATCAAGGCCATCGTTGCCACGAAAAGCATTACAAAAAGTTTTTTCATTGTTGAGGGTATTTTGGGTTTTTACTCTATTTTGGGGTTCTACGCTATAATAACGTAATTGGTGGGCTGAATCTTACACTCTTGCCTGAAAAAAAAACCTACACAAGGAAAGAATATTTTTGCCAAATGAAATAAAAGCACTATCTTTGCAAACGATTTTCCAACCCAAAAAGAAATACAACCGCAAGAAAATCAAACAGAAACAACACCGATGCGGATGTGGCGTAATTGGTAGCCGCGCTAGACTTAGGATCTAGTTCCTCACGGAGTGGGGGTTCGAGTCCCCCCATCCGCACCCGTCGCCAAAGATGAAGCGCTCGGCTAACGCCGGGCGCTTTTCTTATCTTTCCAGTATTTCAGCCTGTAAGAGTACCAAAGGACCAACTGTCCGTCCACATAAATGCGTTCCTCCGTCACTCCTCCCCTACTGTTGTAGCTGTACACATGCGTCTCCACACGCTCATACGCCTCGCCGTTACGGGTCGTACCGCGGCTGGCCCGTGCGCTCTTCCATTCATAAATCGTGTCGATAAGGCCTCGCGGAGTGAAAACCACACGACGCGTCTCCAGCAAGCTGCTGTCGGGCGCATAACGCCACGTCGCCTCACCTCCGGCATAGCGTTTCGTGACCTCGAAAAAAGGCTTCGGGACATACGCGTTGGTGTCGCCCACCTGGGTGCAAACCAGCGTGTCGCCCACACTGTCGAAAGTGGTCACATAATTCAACACATGCTTTTCGCAAAATTCGTAACGCGTCCTTGTTCTGAAGCCCGCGTCAGCATAGTGCACCACACTCGTCAGCCCCAACGAATCGGGCTTGGTTCCCCTGCAATCTCTCAGTGTCTCGAACAGCGAATCCGTCAACGTCCGCAAGTCCCGCTTCTCCACATGCACCATTGTCAGGGTGTCATACTCGTAGCGCCGATCCACCCTCCTGGTCCATTGCCCCGCCAAGGTGTCGCGCCGGGTGCGAATCTCTATCTTCGCCCAATGACGGTCTTTTTTATAGCCGCGACCCGCGATGTATCGCATCCGCCTTTTCTCCCGGAATCGCACCACTTCCTCGCCCGTAGTCTCGTCCCGAAACGTCTCAACCCGACGCCTGCGATGGACCTGATAGGGTGACGAAACCATCTGTCCCTCAAGGTCAAAGCGATAGACCGTCCGTCTGGGTTCGTCGCAACGTTCCCGCTGCACCACCTTGCGAATCCCTTTGCCATATGTTTCTTCAAACGAGGCACCTACAATCACCTGCGCCTGAAGGCAACAAGCGCCCAAACCAAGGAACAGCACCAGGCACAGCAGCCCCATCGGCTCCCGTTTCGCAAACCGCATCCTTAAAAGGCGTTTGATCCAATTCATCATTTTCATCATTAGTTACTTTTTAAAGCGATTGATTTATATAACGTTCAATACCTGATAATATTTCCCGATCCAACTATTATAATCCATTTCCGAAGCAAACCATTTCAAGTTTCTATTCTATAAGTAGCTTTTTTCGTCCAAAAATTACATCCACCCCTTTTTTCCCCGGAAAAAAAACCGCCATAATTGAAAAACAATCAACGGAGAAGCATTCCGACAAGCAATTCCATTTTTTATAATTATCAACATCCGCTGTGGGGAAAAATAATTCCCGCGGTCATCCCATTATCCTTTAATTTTGTAATTTTGCACTCTGAAATCATCGCCAAATATCAATTTTGGCTTTGATTTTCAAATCTTTGAAATATGGAATACGATAATACAACTCCCATCAACAACAACTACGACGAGTCCAGCATCGTCCACCTCGAGGACATGGAGCACATCCGGCTGCGTCCGGGCATGTATATCGGCAAGCTGGGTGACGGCTCGAGCCACGACGACGGCATCTATGTGCTTATCAAAGAGGTCATCGACAACTCCATCGACGAGTTCACCTCCGGCTTCGGCAAACGCATCAACGTCAAGATCGACTTCGGCGAACGACGGGTGAGCATCCGCGACTTCGGCCGCGGCATCCCGCTGGGCAAAATCATCGAAGCCGTCAGCAAACTCAACACCGGCGCCAAATACGACAGCAAAGTATTCCAGAAATCCGTAGGTCTGAACGGTGTGGGTACCAAGGCCGTCAACGCCCTCAGCTCCTACTTCAAGGTCCAGGCCGTGCGCGACGGCAAATGCCGCTATGCGGAATTCGCCGAAGGCAAGCTGACCAACGACAGCGGCATCTTCGACAGCAGCGAGGAAAACGGCACCCTCGTCGAGTTCATCCCCGACAACAAGCTCTTCGGCAACTACCACTTCGTAGGCGAATACGTCGAAGAACGCATCTGGAACTACGCCTACCTCAACAAAGGTCTGACGCTCTACTACAACGACCGTCGCTACTATTCCAAAAACGGCCTCCTCGACCTGCTGGAACACAACATGGACAGCGAAGGGCTCTACCCCGTGGTCCACATCAAGGAGGGCGACTTCGAATGCGCCTTCACCCACATCAACGGCCAAAGCAGCGACTACTACTACAGCTTCGTCAACGGCCAGCACACCACCGAGGGCGGCACCCACCAGAGCGCCTTCCGCGAAGGCTTCGCCCGCGTGGTGCGTGAATTCTTCAAGAAAGACTACGAACCCGCCGTCTTCCGCCAAGGACTGGTCTGCGCCCTCTGCGTCCGCATACAGGAACCCGTCTTCGAAGCGCAGACCAAGACCAAGCTGGGCTCCACCCATCTGGCACCCAACAACGCCGACGGCACCAACGACAGCCCCGTGCTGAAAACCTACGTGCTCGACATCCTGAAACGCAACCTGGACAACTACCTGCACATGAACGCCGCCACCGCCGACGCCATGCTGCAGAAAATCAACCAGAACGAGAAGGAACGCAAAGAGATTGCCGGCATCAAGAAGGTGGCCCGCGAAAGCAGCAAGAAGGCCAGCCTCAACAACCGCAAGCTGCGCGACTGCCACGTGCACTACAACAGCAACCACGCCCGACGCCTCGAGACCACCATCTTCATCACCGAGGGCGACTCGGCCAGCGGCAGCATCACCAAAAGCCGCGACGTCGCCACACAAGCCGTCTTCAGCCTGCGCGGCAAACCCAAAAACACCTACAGCATCAGCAAAGTAGACGTATACAAAAACGAGGAGCTCAACCTGCTCCACAACGCCCTCGACATCGACGACGGCATGGAGAACCTGCGCTACAACAACGTGG
>CAMNKG010000053.1 GCA_946542135.1 uncultured Bacteroidales bacterium | reverse complement strand
CCGACCGAGGTGATGTACCAGATGATCGAGGTGGTCTGCGGCATCCTGCCTAAAGACAAGCCGCGCTATCTGATGGGCGTGGGCACTCCCGCCAACATCCTCGAAGCCATCGAACGTGGCGTGGACATGTTCGACTGCGTCATGCCTACCCGCAATGGCCGCAACGGCATGCTCTTCACATGGAACGGCACGGTCAACATCAAAAACAAGAAATGGGAACACTGCTTCGAACCCATCGCCCCCGCCTCGCCAGCCAGAGCCGACCGCGAATACACTTTCGCCTATCTGCATCATCTGATCAAATCGGAAGAGCTGCTGGGACTGCAGATTGCCTCCATCCACAACCTCACGTTCTATCTGTCGCTGGTACGCGCCGCCCGTCAACATATCGTCGACGGCGACTTCTCGTCGTGGAAGGCCTCCGTCCTGCCTCGTCTCTCAGTGAGGATTTGACCGCCTGCCTCTTCCCTACCCTTACGCTTACGATATCGACTGCATAAAAACACAAAGTCCACCCCGCTAAGGAGGTGGACTTCATTCTTTTGCAGCCAAAACGGAGCATGTCTACAGCCAAACCAGCACTATCATTATGGCTATGGCAAGCAGCGCTATAAGGATGCCCTTGTTGCAGAAACGTCCCGCTATGCTGCTGCGGGATTCGGCAGCAGGACCCGGAGCCAAAACGATGTAGTTCTTCCGCTTATAGACGAAACGTTCCTCAATATGGACCGGATAGGGTATCGACTCTATCGAACGTTGCAGCGACGACATCAGCCGCTGCTCATCGTCAAGGGCTACATGGCTCTGCAGCGCAGCATAGTAGCGACGCTTGACGACACCACGCACCCTTCGCAGGGTGTAGACCCTATAGGTGTCGGCCAAAGCATGTTGCCCGACACAGGCGTCGACATGATAGAGATGTGCGTTGCTGCGGATTGTGGTGTCCATATGCTCTTATTCTTGTATCATGCTGACAGCGGCGGCTATTGCGTTGTCAAGACCGTCGGGGTTCTTGCCTCCGGCAGTGGCATAGGCTGGCTGTCCACCGCCACCGCCTTGTATTTCCTTGCCGGCGGCACGTATGATGGTGGCGGCGTTCTTGCCGGCATCGACACGCTGCTGACCTAAGCAGACAAGCAACGACGGTTTGCCGTTGGCCACGCTGCCCAGCACCAAAGCCATGTCGGGATGGACTGTGCGAAGCTGCAGCAGTGCATCCTTGAGCTGCATGATGTCGCCATCCATACGTTTGGCATAGATGGGGTTGGAACTCAACTGGGCAGCAATGGTGTCGACCATGGCGGCCACTTTTTCCTTCTGGTAGGCTGCTATTTCGGCACGTAGTGCGGCATTGTCATCCTGCAGCTTCTGGATGGCGGCAGCCAGATCCTTAGGATTCTTAAGCATCTGCTTTGCCTCTTCCAACTGGTCTTGGAGCGCGTCGGTGTACTGCTCGGCGGCAGCACCGGTAACAGCTTCGATACGACGCATGCCGGCGGCAACGGCGCCTTCGCTGACTATGCGGAACGAGCCGATGTGGCCCGTATTGTCAATATGCGTACCACCGCAGAATTCCACGCTGTCGCCGAACTTGACCACACGCACGGTCTCTCCGTATTTCTCGCCGAAAAGGGCCATAGCACCCAGCTTGCGGGCTTCCTCGATGGGCATAGCACGATGTTCTTCAAGGGCTATAGCACGACGGATGTCGATATTGACCTGCTTCTCCACCTCGCGGATCTCTTCATGGGTCATCTTGGCGAAATGGGAAAAGTCGAAGCGCAGTCTTTGGTCGTCGACATAGGAACCTTTCTGCTCGACGTGGGTTCCCAGCACGTTGCGCAATGCCTTGTGCATAAGGTGCGTCGCCGAGTGGTTGCATTGTATGGCTATGCGGCGGCACTTGTCGACTTCGGCCTTGAAGGTAGCTTCCACGTCGGAAGGCAACTTGTTAACAATATGAACAATAAGATTGTTGACTTTCTTGGTGTCGAGAATAGGAATCACCTCGTCGCCAACGCCGATGGTGCCGGTGTCGCCCACCTGGCCGCCGCTCTCGCCATAGAAGGGCGTACGGTCGAAGACGAGCTGGTAGAACTCGCGGTCCTTGGAGCGCACATGGCGATAACGGACGATATGGACCTCTGTCACCAGTTCGTCGTAGCCGATAAAGGTCTCCTCGACATCAGGCTGCACTTCCACCCAATCGTCATTCTCTACGGCGGCGGCAGCACGCGAACGGTTTTTCTGTTCTGCCAATCCTTTGGCGAAACCGTCCATATCCACGGTCCAGCCTTTCTCCGATGCCATGAGTTGCGTAAGGTCGACAGGGAAACCGTAGGTGTCGAAGAGTTCGAAGGCAAAAGCGCCATCAATGACTTTCTCCACCTTCACTTTCTGCTCGCAGGCTTCGCAGGTGGTCTCAGCCTCCATGGCTTTGGCAATATAGTTCTCGAATTTCAGGATGCCGTTGGATAGTGTCTTGAGGAACGACTGCTCCTCTTCCAGGATGATGCGACGTATCAGCTCTTCCTGCTTCTTCAGCTCGGGGAACTGCTCGCCCATCTGGGCCACCAACGTGGGCACAAGGGTATGGATGAATGGTTCTTTGAAGCCTAAGAAAGTGTATCCGTAGCGCACCGCGCGGCGTAGGATGCGGCGGATGACGTAGCCGGCTTTGGCATTCGACGGCAGCTGACCGTCGGCAATGGAGAAACTGACGGCACGCAGGTGGTCAGCGCACACGCGCATGGCGATGTCGGCCTCTTCGTCGCTGCCGTAAGTCTTGCCAGCCTTCTTGGCAAGTTCCTGTATCAGCGGCTGGAAGACGTCGGTGTCGTAGTTGGATTTCTTGTTTTGCATGACCATACAGAGGCGCTCGAAGCCCATACCGGTGTCGATATGCTTGGCTTTGAGAGGCTCAAGGCTTCCGTTGGCCAAACGGTTGAACTGCATAAAGACAAGGTTCCATATTTCTATGACCAGAGGATTGTCTTTGTTGACCAGTTCGGCACCTGGCACCTTGGCGCGTTCTGCGTCATCGCGTATATCGATGTGTATCTCGCTGCAGGGGCCACAGGGACCCTGGTCGCCCATCTCCCAGAAGTTGTCTTTCTTGCTGCCTTTAAGTATGCGGTCTTCTGCGATGTGCTGCTTCCAGAAATCGTAGGCTTCGTGGTCCATCTCCAGACCCTCTTTCTCGTCGCCGCCGAAGACGGTGACATAGAGACGGTCCTTGTCAATATGCATCACCTCGGTGAGGAATTCCCAGCCGTAGGCTATGGCCTCCCGTTTGAAATAATCGCCAAACGACCAGTTGCCTAACATCTCAAACATGGTGTGATGGTAGGTGTCGTGGCCCACCTCTTCAAGGTCGTTGTGCTTGCCGCTGACGCGTAAGCATTTCTGCGAGTCGCACACGCGGGGATAAGGCGCGGCACTGTTGCCCAAAAAGATGTCTTTGAACTGGTTCATGCCGGCATTGGTGAACATGAGGGTGGGGTCGTTTTTCACCACCATCGGGGCCGACGGCACCACATGGTGGCTCTTGCTTTGGAAAAATTCAAGGAATTTCTTTCTTATCTCGTTTGAAGTCATATGCTGTAATTATTTGATTCGTCAATTAGAATTCGTCACGCTCCACCAGCAGGATAGCACTTTGGGGCACGATATAGTATTTTTCGCCGTTGTATTTGATCTCAACGGCACTTTTCTGCATAAAAAGCGCTAAGTCGCCGGGCTGCACCTGTAGGGGCAGATACTTGGGTTCCCGCTCCTTGGGATTCCACGATTCGTCACTCTCCATGTTGGGCAACGCATAGCCAGGCCCGCATTTGAGGATATAGCCTGACTGGATGTCTTCTTTCTCCTGATAACCGGCAGGAAGGTAGAGCCCACTCTTGGTGCGCTGCGTGGCGCTACCCTGCTGGATGAGCACTCTGTCGCCTATCACAACGAGCTTGTCAAGGGCATCGCTTTTTGATGATGTTTCCAAGTCTATCATGAGTTTTCTGTGCGTTTTTCTTCTATAATAAATAGTGTATTTATATATGTATCAATATTTATGTATATTCTCACCTGTTTTTTCAAGCCCTGCAAAGTTACTAAAAAAACTTTGATGACGCCATCTGGCTAAAAAGAGAGTGAGGAAATCAGTGTGATGTAGTTAAGGTAGTTCTCTAACCCGCAACGGTCGCAGGTGTCGTCAGGATCGTGATAGCCGCCATAGCGCTGTCCCATGGTGAGGATGAAAATGGCTGGAATTTTTTTCGTAAAATAGTAATGGTCGCTGTTGGCACGGTTTTTGCGGCGACGTATCTCGGGGGCTATCTTCAGCGCTGTGTTGAGGAGCTCTAACCGCTCTACATAGGCCTTGGTTTCGGGCGCTTCGGCATTGAATATCATCAACCCTTCATCGCCGCCGCAAAACATGTCGATGTTGACCAGAAGTCTCACCTTGTCAAAGTCGAACAGCGGGTGTTCGCTGGCATATTTGGAGCCATAGAGCCCGGCCTCCTCACCGCTGAAAAAGCAGAACAGGTGGGTATAGTGCGGATGTTCTGCCGCTGTCATACGTGCCAGGTCCAGCACGGCGGCAACGCCACTGGCATTGTCGTGGGCACCATAGAAGATGATGCTGTCGCCCATGGTACCCAGATGGTCGTAATGGGCAGTAAACACCATCATGGTGTCTACCTCGCCCTGCACGTAGCCATACAGGTTTTGCGTGGGATACTTGCGATGAAACTGGCTGAAAATAGAGCAGTCTATTCTCTTCACCTTAGAGGGCATAGCCGACGCCAACACTTCGATATAGGTATAGTTGTGCTCTATGTCGGTATAGGCTGGCGTATAGGTGCTGAGCTCTTTTTTCCCAACAATGACACCTTTGGAATTGAAGGGGTTACGCAGATGCAGATTGTTCAGGAAGGTGTCGTATCGCTTTTGGGTATTCTCGTCGACGGCAATGTCGGCCGTGGCGTCGATATAGATAAAGACCTCTTGAAGCAGGTCGTCATTCTTTTTCAGGAACTTCTTCAGCTTCTCGGCATCAAGGAGGGTCTCTGCAGGCAGCGTAATGACCTTGTATTTGCCCCATGCCGACTGGCTGAACGGTGGAACCCGATACTGCTTATAGGCCTGCAGCCGCTTGCCGTTGACATCAAGGAACAGCGGCCCCTCCATCGACGAAACGCTGAACGTGTAAGGCTGGTAATAGTCGTCGCCCAAGGGCTTCAACCCAATGCGCCGCATCTCCGAACGGATAAATTCGGCGGCAATGCTGTCACCTCTAAAGGAATAGCCGCGTCCGTAGAACTGCTCGGAGGTGAGCTGGCGAAGCAAATAGCGCACATAGTTGGTGTCCTGAGCCTCGACAGCGAGCATCGAGGCTGCCAGCATTATGGTGAGGAGTGTTTTCTTTATCGGCATATGTTAATCTTTATGTTTTCAGACAGGATTGATTTTGTTGCGTTTCATATAAGCAGACCTCCCGGTTGCTTAAAATCCCGGCAGCGGAATGAAGAGTGTGGGCAGAATGAGCAAAAATCCTACCACTATGAGGAAAAGTATGAATTTCCACACCCACTTCAGCCAGGTGGCGTAAGGAATGCGGGCTATGCCAAGGCATCCGATGAGCACTCCCGACGTGGGGGTTATCATGTTCGTGAAGCCGTCACCGAACTGGAATGCCAGCACCACGGCCTGACGCGACATGGAGGTAAGGTCGGCAAACTGGGTCATGATAGGCATTGTCAATGCGGCCTTCGCCGACCCTGAGGGCATGACGACGTTGAGCAAGGTCTGGAAGGCATACATGACGCCCATCGAGGTCACCTCGCCGGCGCGGGCCAACGAGCGGGTTAAGGCGTAGAGTATCGTGTCTATCACCTTGCCGTCACTCAATATGAAGATGATGCCACTGGCCAACCCCACCACCAAGGCGGCAGAGAGGATGTCTTTGCATCCGGCCAGGAAAAGTTTGGCGATGTCGTCGGCACTCTGCCCGTCAGCGACACCGGAAAGGATGCCCATGGCAAAAAACAGCGCCGATATCTCCATGACATACCATTCATAGCCTAACACACCCACAACAAGGTAGCACACCGTAAAGACCAGCAGGTCGAGGATGAAGAAATGAACCGACTTCCGCAACGCCACAAAACCTGTCAGCCAGAACAATACGGCGAGTATGGGCATCAGACAGATGTCGGAACTGCCACTGCCGATGGCTATAGTAGTCGTCGGGAAACGGAACGCGGTGAACGTCAGCACTGCTCCCAACAGGAAATAGACTATCCACGCCACTCGGGGTGTATGGTAAACTACGGCTTCAGCACTCTGCTGTTGTGTGCGCTCACGCCAATAGGAGTCTATACGGTAGACGGGCGACTTCTCGGGATGACGCTTGATACGGTTGGCATACAGCAACACAAAGGCGATGCCAATGGCTGTCAGCAGCAGCCAGCATACCAGTCGGTATTCCAATCCCGAGAACAATGGCAGTCCCGCTATGCCCTGCGCTATGCCTATCGTAAAGGGATTAAGCATGGCTCCGGCAAAACCGATATGGGCTGCCATATAGCACATGCAGACTCCGACGATTGAGTCATAGCCCATCGAGATGGCCAACGGTACAAAGATGACAACAAAGGCTATCGTCTCCTCGCTCATGCCAAACACAGCACCAAACAGACTGAACAGCACCATAATGAGCGAGATGATGAGATTTTCTACGCCAAGTTTTTTAAAGAAACGTACCTTGTTGAGCCGCTGCACGCGGCGCAGAAAGGCCATCACGCCAATGTCGATAGCATGGCTGTTGTTGAGAATCCAAAAGGCGCCACCCACCATCAGTATGAAGATGATGATGTCGGCCTTGTCGCAAAAGCCTGAGAACAGCGACGAGAAGACCTGCCAGGTCTGCGGCTGGCGATCGACATAATGGAACGAATCGCCCTGCACCACTTGACGTGTCGTAGTGCTGCCGTCGGCATTGGCGACAGAGATGGACTCTCTAACAAATTCACCGCCCGGTATAATCCATGTCAACAGGGCGGCGAATAGAATGAGAGAGAATACAATAGTAAAGGTATGCGGTATTTTCTTCATACCGTCATCATCCTAACTGTTCAAGGCATGCGGTAACATTGCGCTCTATACGCTGCTCTATGTCTTCGCAGGCGTCTGCCTTGACGAATTTCTCTCCTGTAATATGCTCATACAGCTCTATGTAGCGGTCTGTTATAGAGTTCACTATCTCCGGAGTCATCTCTGGCACCTGCTGACCTTCCTTGCCCTGGAATCCGTTGGCCATAAGCCACTCGCGGACAAACTCTTTCGAAAGCTGACGCTGACGCTCTCCGTTGCGCTGGCGCTCCTCATAGCCGTCGGCATAGAAATAGCGCGACGAGTCGGGAGTGTGGATCTCATCGATAAGATAGATCTTTCCGTCGCGCTTGCCAAACTCATACTTGGTGTCGACAAGGATGAGACCCTTGGCGGCAGCAATCTCTGTGCCACGCTGGAAAAGCTGCAACGAATACTGTTCCAACAGGTCATAATCTTCTTTCGAAACAAGACCGGTACGGATGATTTCCTCTCGCGAGATGTTCTCATCGTGACCTTCGTCGGCTTTGGTGGTGGGCGTCACTATCGGCGTGGGGAATTTCTGGTTTTCCACCATGCCCTCTGGCAACGTGATGCCGCAAAGCACGCGGTTGCCAGCCTTGTATTCGCGCCAGGCCGAACCCGCCAGATAGCCTCGCACTATCATCTCCACGCGGAAACCTTCACATTTCAATCCCACGGTGACCATGGGGTCGGGGGTCGCCAGCTTCCAGTTGGGGACGATGTCGGCTGTGGCATCAAGAAACTTGGCAGCTATCTGGTTCAGCACCTGACCCTTGTAAGGAATACCCTTGGGGAGGACAACGTCAAAGGCCGAGATACGGTCGCTGACAACCATGGCCATATACTTGTCATCAATATTGTATACGTCGCGCACCTTGCCGACATAAAGGCTTTTCTGTTTGGGGAAATGAAAGTTTGTTTTTATAATTGCTTGCATAATATTTTTAGTTTAATCGATTTGTCTTTTTAGAATATCGTTGTCGTATCCATTCAGCATCACCTCATTCCTCGTCCAAGTGCATGGCAAAAAAGGTGAAATTGACTTTGCCGTAAGCCCTGTGCTGCCAGAAATGGGGATGGTCTTCAAAAACGAACTCTTTGGGATGTTCCAGAATGAAGATGCCGTCATCGGTGAGGACACCGCTATCGAAGACGAGGTCGGGCAGCTTAGGCAGGTCGTGGAGTGCATACGGTGGGTCGGCAAAAACGATGTCGAACTGCTGGTTGGCACGTTTCAGCAGGTCGAACACATCGGCACGCACCACGTGCATGTTATCGACCTTGAACTGCATCGACACGGACTTGATATAGTCGGTACAGGCATTGCTGATATCGATACTCGTAACTGCTTTGGCGCCACGCGAGACAAATTCCAGACTCACGGCGCCCGTGCCGGCAAAGAGGTCCAGCACACGGCACTCCTCATAATCCACATAGTTGTTAAGGATATTGAACAAACTCTCGCGTGCCATGTCCGTAGTGGGCCGCACTGGCAGCGATGTGGGTGGGTTGAGTCGTCGTCCTCGCAGTGTTCCGGCAATGATACGCATGATTACGAGAGTATTAATGCATACTTGTACAACGGCACATGCTGCATCTCGGGTTCTGTCAACGTCAACTGACGACCCGTATAGAGCGCCACATTGGGGAAGAACTGTCGCAACTGTCCGAATCGTTCCCGATCAATAGCGCCACATACCGCCGTCGTCAACGGCGCCTCTTCAAGGTGGAGCTGCTTGGTCAGATTTAAAGCATGATAGATGGCATCGTCGTAGCTCTCACAGCGGAACGTGTTGGAAAGCTGCAGTTTCTTATTGCAGAACACTGCGTAATCGCTCTCTTTATCCCTGAGATTGATTAACAGCAACGATTTCAGGTCGCTATGCTCTACCATTATGGCATTGACCATCTTGTCATGCTGGCAACGCACCTTGAGGCCGGGGATGGCAATCTTGAAAGCCGAGACCAGCGCGCTGGGAGCGCTGAAAACGATGTAAGCCTTGATGGCATCATTATAGTCGACATACACGCCCTGGCCGTTCTCTATCTTGCATACTGCATCGAGGTAGGTGCGTTGCTGCTTCTCGTCGTAGAGCGACTGCGGCACCCATACGAACCGGCTGCTGTCGACAACAAGTTCGGCCTCCTTCAGTCCATAGGTGGCTATACCGCTGTCGGCAAAGACATTTTTGACGCTCGTCATCAGGTCAGACATCGCCACGTCAAGGCTGCACGCGACGTCTCCTATGGCAAGCAGGTCGTCATGAACCGTAGTTATCGAAAAAGAAAATCCATTTGACGTAAGGCAAATGGATAATCTTTTTTCGTATGAAACAACGACCTTGTCTGATTTAATCAGTGTGTTGATTTTATACGACATAAATAATCATTATTCAAAATTACTTTCAGTGGTGGCTGAGGTGATGTCACCAACTTTCCAACCGCAGAAACGGCCCATATCAATCAGCGTGGCTTTCTTGTTGATCAGCCACTGGGCGTCGCTTCCCGTGAAGATCTCGACAAATTTGTGGAATCCCGAATTGTTTTCGTCGTTGGTATAGTCGGAATACAGGTCGTCGAGCGTGACATATGCCTCAAAGGTGGGCAGCTTGCCGCCTTCGCCAGATGCCGAAGCGGACACCGAGTCGGCCTTCAAGACGAACTTTTTCTGTTTGTGGGTGAAAGGAACATAGATCACATCGGCCAACTCTTCGTCTGTAAGGGTCAGTTTTTTATCCTCACGCAACTTGTCCAAAGGAACCACCTTGGCCTCTTCCATGATCAACCAGCCTCTGCGAATCTGTTCCGATTCCGGCATGTCGCTCACCGAGTCGGGAGCATTGGGGGCAATAACTTTGCGAATGATACGCTGTTCCGGTTTGCTGAGGTTGAGGAGTAGCGTGTCGAAGTCGCCACAATAGGTACCGTAAGTGATCTTGTGAGCCTCCTCGAGGGTACGAATCACCTTCAATTTTTCACCACAGGCATCACGGCGTACATAGTATTCCGACTCACGCTGCTGCGGACGATTGACACAGAGAAAAATCATAACTGCCAGGAACACAATCAAGAGTCCCAGAGTGCATTTTAGGATAATAGATCCAGTCTTACTCATATTGTTAATATTTTTTATTGTTTTTTTCTTTGAATTTGAATTTGCAAATATACAAACAATTATTCATTCAGAGAAAGATTGAATGTATTTTTTTCAAACAACATTATGCAAAAAATTGATATGTATATTATTATGATTGTCCCTCACGACTCAATTTGCTGTATTCTAAATGGTGCAAGGTGACATCACAGTCAAAGTTTTCATATAGGAATTTGGCTATTTGCTCGGCACAGTATACCGAACGGTGGCGTCCTCCGGTACAGCCGAAATTAACCATCAGTCGGGTGTAGCCCCGCTCCATATAGCTCTTTACGCTTTGACTCAGGATATCGCGGACACTGCTCAGATACTGCTCGGTCTCGGGATGCTGCTCAAAGAAGGCTATGACCTCGGCGTCGCGTCCGCACAAGGGTTTGTATTCGTCATACAGGCCTGGATTGGGCAAGGCACGACAGTCGAAGACGAAACCGCCGCCATTGCCCGATTTGTCGAAGGGTATGCCTTTACGGTACGAAAAACTGAACACACTCACTTTCAGCCTATTGATTTCGGGACTATACTCCGGCATCGAACAGATGGATTTCCACGCCTCCATCAGGCGGGGTATCGCGACAGGCAGCGTATGCTCGGTGATAATGCGACGCAAATTGTTGACGGCAAAAGGTATGCTTTTGACAAAATATTCTTTCTTCTCGATGACGCCACGATAGCCGTAAGCGCCCATGGCTTGCATGATGCGGGCTAGGACGTAGCCATAGAATTTTGTTTTGAACGCAAGGCAATCCAACTCTTTACCTCCCTGGTTTCGCATCATCATGTTATAGCCGTCAAGGTAATAGTCCAGCAGCTCCTCGCGCATCTCTTCGGGAACATTGGATTTAGAACTGTAGAGCAACGATGCCAGATCGTAATAGAGTGCTCCCTGTCGGGCTCCCTGGAAATCGATGAAATAGAGCTCTCCATCCTTGATCATGATGTTGCGCGACTGGAAGTCACGATACATGAAGTAGTCGCAGTCGTCATCGAGCAGGTAGTCTGTAAAGGTATGGAAGTCCTCCTCGAGGAGCTGCTCGTCGAAGGGGATATGGAACAACCGAAGGAAATAGTATTTGAAATAATTCAGGTCCCATTGTATGGCCTGCTGGTCGAAGCGCGCCCGAGGGTAGGCTTTCGTGAAATCCACGTCGCGGCAGCGTGTCTGGATGACAAGGAGTTGGTCTATGGCTTTCTTGTACAATTCGCGCATGCTGTCAGTAATGTCGACGCCGTTGGTGGCCCGCGAACTCAGATAGGTATATACCGTCACATTGCCCAAGTCTTCCTGCAGATAGAGCTTCTTGTCGGCACTGACGGCGTAGACCTGCGGCACACGGATGCCGCGTTTGTTCATCGCGTCGGCAAAATAAATGAAGGCTTCATTCTCACGAACATCCTCATTGATAGCTGCTATGCAGCTCTTCGTTTCTCCCTCCAACCGGAAATAGGTACGGTTCGAGCCGTTGGCGGTAAGCTGGTTTTTCCTTAGGCAGTCCTCGCCTGCCCATTCTTTAAACAGTTGTTCCATAGTATAGTGTAAGCAATCTGAACAGTTATTTCACGCCCTTGACCATTCTTATCAATGCCACAACGAGACCCAACGCCGTCATCAGAAGGGTAAACAACGGAAAGGAGGCATTGCGTTTCTTGTCTATGGCAACGCCACCCCACACCGCCGCACCTATGATGACAGCCATCTCTATCCCCAAGGTGGAGTATTTCACCCACGATTTGCAGTCTTCAGGCTTCAAATGTCGCTATGTCGCTGTGGTGATGATACGACTCCCGT
>CAMNKG010000052.1 GCA_946542135.1 uncultured Bacteroidales bacterium | reverse complement strand
TGACTTTCTTGTGCATCTTGATCTCGGTCTGGCGCTGGGGCGGTATTTTGCTGAAGCAACCGCCGCAGGCGTCGCGGTCGATGGTGACGACGGCAAGACCGTTGCGGGCTGCGTTGCGGATGCGTTTGTAGGCCGTCAGGTAGCGGGGTTCGATAAACTGTTCCTGCTCTGCCGACTTGGCGCGCAGACGGGTCTCGTCTTTTTCGGTCTCCTTGATGATGTCGTCGAGTTCTTCCTTCTTGGCGTCGAGGTCTTTGTGGCGGTTCTCGAGCAGAAGTTCGGCGGCGGCGATGTGCTGCTGCACCTCCTTGATGTGGGCGGTGGCTTCCTTCAGGTGGCGCTCGCAGAGCTGTATCTGAAGGTTCTTGTATTCTATCTCTTTGTTAATGGCTTCGAATTCGCGGTTGTTGCGCACATTGTCCTGCTGCTTCTGGTATTTCTTGATCATCTCGGTGTGCTCGGCAATCTCGTTCTTCTCGGCCGACATCTTGCTGTTGGTTTCGTCGATGTCGTTTTTGAAGTTCTGGATGCGGGTCTCCAATCCTGCTATCTCGTCTTCAAGGTCTTGGATGGCTTGGGGCAGTTCGCCGCGGATGATCTGGATTTTGTCAATCTCGGAGTCGACGCTCTGAAGGGTGTAGAGTGCCACAAGGCGTTTTTCAACGACGATGTCAACGTCCTGACGTGCAATTTCGGAAACGGTGTTCTCTTTCGGGGTTTCTGTTTTTGATGCGACTTTTTTTGCCATTGTTATATATGATTTTAGTTTTTTGTCTCTAAATGTAGCTCCGGACAAGGCGTGTAATATGTTGCTTTTTAATTATATATAATATATAAAGCCGTGGTCTTGCTCGGAAATTTGGCACGCAAATGTACTAAATTTTTCGGATATGACACGATAAAATAATTCTTTTGCAAACTGTTCGCTTTCAAAATGTCCGATGTCGGCAAGCACGATGTCGCCTTCGGCCGACTGGAAATCGTGGTATTTGAGGTCGGCTGTGAGGAACAGGTCGGCGCCGCAGGCTTTGGCGTCGCCGATGAGGAAACTGCCCGAACCGCCGCAGAGGGCCACTCGGCTGATGGTTGGCGCGGCGCCTCGAATGTCGAGCGCCGAGGTGCGCACCATGGGCAGGTGCAGGCGCTCTTTGACCAGTGCCAGGAATGCATGGATATCGGTAGGGGTGGGGAGCTGGCCCACCATGCCTGCGCCAATGTTGGCGTGTGTGTTGGCGAGGGGGATGCAGTCGATGGCGGGTTCCTCGTAGGGGTGCGCTTGGCGAAGTTTGTGGAGCAGCCGTTGCTCGATGCGTTGCTCGTAGATGACCTCGATGCGGGTCTCCGCCTCGTGGTGGAGCTCTCCGATGGCGCCGCAGTAGGGGTGTGCCGCGGGCTGTGCGCGGAAGGTGCCCGTGCCGGTGCTGTTGTAGCTGCAGCTGTCGTAGTCGCCGATGCTTCCGGCACCGGCCGCAAAAAGGGCCTGGCGCACGCTGTCGGCATGGTCGCTGGGTACGTAGGTGACCATTTTGCGGAGCACGCCTGCCATGGGGCGCAGAATGCGGCATTGTGTCAGTCCTATTTTTTCGGCCAGAATGCCGTTGATGCCCCAATCCAAGTTGTCAAGGTTGGTGTGGGCGGCATAGACGGCTATGCCGTTGGCTATCAGCTGCATCACCATACGGCCGGTGGCGTTGGCGGGCGTTACGCGCTTCATGCCGCCAAAAATCATTGGATGGTGGCTAACGATGAGGTTGAGACCTTTGTTGATGGCTTCCTCGACCACGGCGGGGGTGACATCGACGGTGAGCAGCACGCCGCGCAGTTCGGCGTCTTCGTCGCCAACCAGAAAGCCGCTGTTGTCGTAGCTCTCCTGGTAGGAGGGCAGGAAGCGGCTGTTGAGGTATTGTGTCAATTCTCTTATTTTCATAGGCCTTTCATGTCTTTTGGGGTGGTGATTTTGATGTTTTCTTCCTCGCCTTCAACGATGTGGATGCGCGTTTCGGGCATGTAGTGTGCCACTACGCCACAGTCGTCGGTGACGTGCAGCTGGGGGTCTTGCAAGGCGCGCTGGTAGGCGTCGCGCAGCAGCGTGAAGCGGAAAGCCTGTGGCGTCTGGGCGCGCCACATGAGGGTCCGCTCGGGTATGCGCTGGATGGTGGCATTGAAGGGGTTGACTTGCCAGATGGTGTCGGTCGAGGGGATGCCTACCGCTACGGCGTCGTGGTCGTGGAGCGCCTGTGCCACACGGTCCAGGATGGCCTGGCTGACAAAGGGTCGCGCCACGTCGTGGAGCAGCATGAAGAAGTCGTCGTCGCGGTCCATGTAGCACTCGATGGCTGCCAACGTGGAGAGGTAGCGCTCGCTGCCGCCGGCCACAAGGTGTGTGACTTTCTTCCAAGGGTGCTGTGCCATAATCTTTTTGGTGGCGTCGATCCAGGCTTCGTTCATGACGATGCATATCTCCGTCACAGCGGGGTGCTGCTCGAAGGCTTCGACGGTGTGTTCCAATACGGTGCGGCCGTCGCCGAGTGTCAAAAACTGTTTTGGGGTGTCGCTCTGCATTCTGCTGCCGGTGCCTCCGGCCAATAGGACTGCTATCATGGTGTTTCTTTTTGGTTCGTTGTCTTGAAAAAGTTAACGCACTTGTCCCCGATTTATTTGGTATATAGATTATTTTTGTTATTTTTGCGAAATATTTGCTTTGTTATTGTTATGAAAAAGTGGTTGAAAATCACATTGATAGTTGTTGGCAGCCTGCTGCTTTTGCTGCTTCTTGTCCTTCTGCTGGCGGCACCTGTCGCCAAAGCGTATGTCAACAAGCACGGTAAGCAGCTTGTGGGCCGTGAACTCAAGGTGGAGACCTTGAAAATTAACCTTCTGAAAGGGCAGGTGAGGATTTACGACCTCTCGCTCTACGAGGATGACGACACCACGGTCTTTTTCCGTTTCGACACCCTCGATGTGGCGGTGAAGCTGCGCAAGTTGCTGTCTGACGAGTTGTATGTGAAGCATTTCACGCTGGTCAACCCGCATGTCCGTGTGCTTCAGGACGGCAACCGCTTCAACTTCAGCAGCATCATAGACCACTTTGCCTCCGACGAACCCGACGAACCCGACGACACCGCGTCGAGCGACTGGCGGCTGGGTTTCTACAATATCCGCCTGACGGGTGGCGAGGTGTATTATGCCGATGCCGGCTCGGGTGGCGAATGGAACTTGAAAAATCTGAATGTCAAGATTCCCGGAGTCTACTTCGACGGGTCGGAGAACACCGATGCGGGTCTGGAACTGCAGCTCGCCGACGGCGGCGTGTTGCGCACCGATGCGTCGCTGAACCTCGACGACAACCAGTTCAAGGTCGACCTCGACCTCGAGAAATTTGCCATCTCCAACATCCGCTCCTATCTGACGGATGTGGTGCAGGTCAGCAAGTTGGCGGGCCAGCTCAACGCCAAGGTGAGCGCTCAGGGTCGTCTGGATGATATCCTGAAGATGGATATCGCCGGCAATGTGTCGCTGGCTGGTGTCGATATTCGCGACCTCACCGGCGACCAGGTAATGGCTTGCAACCGCTTGGCGGTCCTGGTGAACCGCATCAATATCGATGAGAACCTCTACGATGTCAAGTCGGTCGACATCAATGGATTGGTGTCGCATTTCGACCGTTACGCCAATGGCTCAAACTTCGACCGCTTGTTGGCCCCCGCAAAGCCTTCGGCAGAGAAACAAGCTGAGGTGCCAAGTGCCGCGCCGTCGGCACCTGCCAAACCCTTCAACCTCAAAGTGGGCTCGGTCAATATTGCCGATGCCGCCTTCACCTATCGCGACTTCACGCTGCCCGATGCCTTCTCGTTCCCCGTTACGAAGATCAATGTCACCTCTAAGAACCTCTCTTTCAGTGGCGAGAACAATGCCAAGATACGGGCGCAGCTGCCTCATGGCGGCATGGCTTTTGTGGACTGGAAAGGCAACCTGGACGACTGGAAAGAATACCAGCATCTGCTGCTGACCATCAAGAGCTTGCACCTCAAAGACCTCTCGCCCTATGCGGTGGCTTATCTGGCGTATCCCTTCGTCGACGGCACCCTCTCGTTCACCAGCGAAAACACCATCCGCAACAGCCAGCTCAACGGCAAAAACAAGCTGGACCTCTTCAATCCGGAAGTCGGCGACAAGCGCAAGGATGTGAAGGCTGAGGTCAACGTGCCCCTCAAGGCTGCCCTCTACGTGCTGAAAGACAAGGACGGCAAGGTGCAGTTCGATATCCCCGTGGCCGGCAATATCGACTCGCCGGAATTCTCCTATATGAAGATCGTGTGGAAGACGCTCGGCAATCTGCTGGTGAAGGTGGCAACATCGCCTTTCCGTATGGTCGCCAATGCTTTGGGAGGTTCGGGCGACATGGAGTTCATCGCCTTCGACCCCCTCGAAGCGGGTCTTTCGGCCGAACAGTTCAACATCTTCTCCAAGCTGGCGGAAGTGCTCAACTACGACACCACCGTCGTCGTCACCCTCGAGCCCCAGTTCGACATGGCTGCAGCCATCCCCGCACAGCGCTATTACCTTTTAAAAGAAGAATACTATATGACGAAGCATCCCGACAAAGCCAACATGGCCATGCCGCCTCAGATGGTGCTCTACGACGAGGTGTCGGCCATCGGTGTCAAGGACACGGGCTTCGTCTCCTTCCTCCGTGCCAAGGGCATCAAGTCGCGTCATCCCTCCGAAAAGGAGGCGCGCCGGCTGGCAGAGTCGCTCTACAGCGAAGAACAAGCCACGCTGACGCTGCAGCATGTGTTCCGTTTCCGCGACGAGAGCATACGCCGCTATCTGGTTGAAAAACTTGAGGTCAGCGCCTCGCAGTTCAACATCGCCCCCCTTGTCGAGAAACGCGGCCAGAATGGCTACTTTGTCAATTCGGCCTTGAAAGGACAGCCTAACGAAGAGGAAACTACCGAACCTGAACCCTAACAATCCTCCTCGTAGCACACGAGGAGACGGACGTCGCACCACAATAACAACGAAAAAGAGATAACCCTCAACTACTAAACCCACTTAAACCACAAAAACGTAAAGAGATAACCCTCAACTAATAAAATCACTCAAACCACAACAACTATGGGACTTGGAAAATGGATACTCGGAGGCCTCGGATGGAGCTTGTTGGGCCCCATCGGCGGCATCATTGGCTACCTGGTCGGCTCGTCGTTAGAGAACGCCGGCGGAAACAAACGCAGTCGCGTCGCCGGCGGCGGCCAACAGGCATATACTAACTATCAAAACACCTCAAGCGGCCGCCGCTACACCAACACGGGCACCAGCGACGACCTGACGATGGCGCTGCTCGTGCTTATCGCCGCGGTGATGAAAGCCGACAAAGTGGTGAAAAAAAGTGAGCTGGAGCGCGTCAAGAGCTTTCTGCGCACCAACTACAGCGAGTCGCAGGCTCAGGAGCTGCTGCTGAAACTACGCGATGTGCAGCAGCAGGATATACCGCTCCACGATGTTTGCCGACAGATTAAATATAACACCGACTATACGACGCGCTACCACATGTTCGACTTCCTCTACGGTATTGCCGGCGCTGACGGCGACCTGTCGGCGGTCGAAATCGGTGTGCTGCGTACTATCGGCAACGGACTTGGCATCAATGCGCGCGACTTTGTCTCCATCCATGTGCGCCACGAAGCGTCCAGCCACAACGGCTATTATGGCAACGGCTATGGCGGCAGCTATAGCGGCTCGTCAAGCGGTCGCGGCACCGGATCGGGCAAGGACCCCTACAAGGTGTTGGGTCTCGACAGCAGCGCCACCGACGACGAAATCAAGAAGGCTTATCGTCGCCTGGCGATGAAATACCATCCCGACAAGGTGGAAGGCTTGGGCGAAGAGATGAAGAAGAACGCCGAAGCGCAGTTCCGCGAAATCAACGAAGCCTACGAAACGCTGAAGAATCTGCGCGGAATCAAGTAGGTGGATTGCAAATCATTTATTAAGCAGCATTGGACTGGTAATCCGATGTTTCAGTCGGGTGCACCGCTTTGACGCGACGGCGGAAAAATGATGTGGCTGGTTGCAAATCAGCCACATATATTAATTATATTGTATTTTGGCAGTTACTTTAAACTGATTTTTAGTCCTACGCTGACTCGTGAGCTGGTTTGGTTTCCAACTACTTCGCTGGCTTGGCCCAGCGGGAATGCGCCGAAGTCGAAGTTGCAGACCAGTCGCACTTGGGGCGTGAAGCCCAGTTCGGCACCGACTCCGCCCCAGAAGCCGTCGGTCATACCGTTCAGGCCAAAACCGCCGCGGGCAACGAGGTCTGTGTACAAGCGGCTCTGCTTCTGTCTTTTCAGCGAAACGCTGTGCAGCTCGACATAAGCTCCGCCTGCAAGGTGATAGTTGTTGTCGCTCCATTCGAAGTGGTAGAGGGTTCGGTCGCCATAGTTGCCACCGCCGCTGCTGGCAAAGGGGCTGGCACCCATCAAGGTCATATATCCGCCCACTTCGAGGTGCTGCCAGAGGCGGACGGAGGCTGTGGCTTCGAGGGCCCGCGATGGGTTGCCTTTGAGGAAGCCAGAAAAGCGGAACGATGTGACGACTTGATTGATGTTGATGCCTATGGAGGTGCGTTCCAGCAGGCCGTAAGTGCTTTTGTTTTTGTCAACGGTTTGGGCTGCCGACAGCAATGCCGACAGGCAGAGGAATATGGTTAATGCTGCTTTTTTCATCGTGTAATTGTATTATTATGTTTATCAAAAGTTAGGGTTAACGTTTAGGTTAAAGTTAACCTTAGAGGGTTATGCTGAATCCGACGCTGAAAGGGTAGAGCTTCTGGTCGAGGGCGGGACGCGTGTTGGATTGGCCGGTCCGTGAGCGGAAAAGGGGCGTGAGTGTGCTTTCGACATAGAAGCTCAGTTTGTCGTAGCTGACAGAAAACTTGGCACCGAGCTGGAAACGGTTGAAGTATTTGCCCAGGCTCTCGTTGTTGCTTGCAGCGGCCTTGTTCTGGTCTTGATAGAATCCGGTGCGGACCAGATAGAAACTCTTGTTGAATAAGGTGATTCCAGGACGCAACTCGGCACCGATGCGCAGGCCGCGGTTGTCGGTGCGTTTGCGCCATTCGAGGTGGATGGGGATGAAAAACTGGTAGCTGAACATCGTGCTGCTCCACGAAATGTTGCTGTTGCTGGGTCCGAAAATGTTGCTGGCATCGACGGCTTGGAGCGAGGTGAGGCCGCTGACGGTGTCGACAATGAGGTCGAGGAAAGCGTTGTCGGTGTGGTAGGTTTCAGCCTTGAATCCAAAACCGGTCGACAGGCCCCAGTGCGGGCGCTGCCACGTGGCTATGCGGCCGCTGAAGGAATAGTGGAATCCGGTGCCCCAAACGAAATTGCCCGTCGGCATATTGCTGCCGCCGAAGGGACGGCTGGCTAGATACGACGTGCCGCCGGAAATGTCCATAAAGGCACCCTGTTCGCCGGTTTGGCGATAGAGGATGGCGAGGGGCGCTTCGTCGACAGCTTTTCCGTTTTCGACAATGCGAGCACCGCCGTAGATGTCGCGCTGGACCTTGTCGGCGTGGATTGTGTTGTGGCGAACCATAGAATAGTCGTTGGCGTTGATGTGTACTGTCTTGGCAACGAGGGGTTGATTGACCGAGATTATGCTGTTGCCTTCGGCCTGCAGAACCAGCGCGTCGAACGTCAGCGTGTCGCTATGGGCGTCGGACAGGGTTATCATCGACTCGCCTGTCGCGTTCAGCGACATATTGTTTGCGGTGGTGTGCAACTGAATTCGGTTGTGGTAAGGGAACCCGTTGCCGAAGGTGAGTGTCGTGCCAAACTGTCCTTCGCTCTGCGACAGCTTTTCGGCGGGGAACTGCAGAGAGTCGATGTCGTCGACGGTTCCATAGGTTATGACGCAGATGAAATTGGCGGTGTCGCATACTACTTGTATGTTGTAGTCGCCTGTGGTTCTGACGATTCTCGGCGCTTTTGGCAGATCCTGTTTCAGTACGATGGGGAACTGCTGCGAGTAGGCGTTTGACCCGCAAAGAGTGAAGAGGGAAATCAATGCTGTGACGAGGATTGTTTTAATCTTTCTGTTCATATCGTGATGTTTTTTGTTTTCAATGGTTTAATCAGTGTATGCAAGAGGTGTGTCGTTGATTTGCTGGCGGTTAAGGCGCCGGACGAGGAATTCTATAGTTCGGCCGACGATTCCTTTCTCGTCCTCCTTTGCCAGTTGCGAGTTCTCGATGGTGTATCCGCGTATGGCATTGGGGTTTGACGACGGGGCAGGGGCAGGCTCAATCTCAACAAGGTTGTCAGTCTCGACGATGATGGATCCGCCCACGATGCGAATGTTTCTGCTGGGTTGAGGGTTTTCGGCCAGCAGGGGCTGGTCGTCTTGTGAAATCGTATTGTCTGGTATGGTTGGTTGCTCAGTGTCGATGACGATTGTGGATGCGATGTTTTGCTCTGTTTTTGTGGTGATTGCCGCCAAATATACGGGCGGTTTTTGTGCTGGGTTGATGTAGATGCTGTCGAAAGGAATGGAGTCGGAAACGGACTGGACAGCTTCCGTCTTCAGGCTGTCGGAATGTGAAACCACGGCCGTTGGACTGGCAGGGATGCCGGATGTGGAAAATGAACGCATAATGGCTCCGGCGATGATGAACAGTGCCACTGCTGCCGCCGCGCTCCAGCCGACTTGGCGCCGCCAAATCGGGATGGTTGCCGTTTCGCGATGCAGCATCCGTTCCTTGCCGGGCATCGCCACAGGCGGGGCTGTCACTCTCAGCGAGGCGTTGCTTACAGCGTCAAGCTCGTCCTGCAGTTCGGGATGCTTGCCGAGATAGGCTTCCACCTCGGCAATCTCTTGCTGGTTAAGCTCGCCGTCAATGTAGCGCATCAGGTAGCCTTCGTAGTTTTCGTTAGTTATCATATTATTTTTCATTTTTTAACTTTAACATTAACTTTAACCTTAACTGGCTGGTGCGGTTGGGTCGCTGTGATTATTTTTTTTTTACTATAACTTTAACTGGTTGACGTGGTTGGATTGCTGAAATCATTCTGTGGTTAACGTTAATGTTAACGTTTCTTCTTAATATTGGTAATCATCCAATAGTTTCTTCATTGTTTTTCGTGCCCTGAAAAGGTAGACTCCCACTTGCTGTTCGCTCAGGCCGGTCATCGATGCCATCTCCTCGTAGCTGTAGCCTTCAAGGTCTTTGAGCAGGACGAGTTGCCGCTGTTGGTCGGGCAGTTGATTGAGGGCTTGCTGCATTGCGTCACGCAGTTCAAAGTTGCCGTGCTGGTTGTAGTTATCCTGGGTTGGTATCAGCTGTTCTTGTGCGTCGCGGACCACGGCACGATGGCGGTGCCGGTCGACAAGCTTGCGGTAGAGGATGCGGATCAGGTAGCCTTTGGTCTCGTCGTGTCTTGTCTCTTCGCGCTTTTCCCACAAGGTCAGGAAACAGTCCTGCACAACATCCTGGCTGTCGTCGCTGTCGCCGGTGTAGCGCAGCGCGAAGCGGAAGAGGTCGTCGCTGTATCGGTTGACGCAGTCATTGTATTCCTTTGTTGTCATCGAGAACCTTGTGAGTGTGGTTTTGTTGTTTAACCTTTTTGTCCAATATACGTTTGGGCGGCGCAATATATTACAAAGTGGAATAAAAAAAGCGACGGAAGGATTTTCCGCCGCTATAGTGTGATGTAAATCAGTCTTTAACTTTCCTTGAATCCCTTTAATTCCCCATAATCGGTCTCCCCAAATCGGAGCGTATGATGACGCTGTTGTATTGGTTCCAGTCTTGCATCATCTGGCGGAAGTCCTTGTATTGCTTCGGCGTGACAATGTTGTTGTCAACATGGAGTTCCAGTTCGCGGACCACATCGATGAGGCCGTTGCTCAGTTGCTTGATGCAAATGCGGATGGTGCCGATGCCTTTTTTGGTGTATTGTATGTCGATGGGGTTGACAAGCAGTTTTTTAGGCGTGCGTGGCGTCATGATGGTGTAGTGATATTTCTCGTTGACGTTGCGCACCTGGAGCGGTGCTTTGCGCGAGGGTGCCAGACGAGTGATGTTGATTTTGAAGGCGCCAGCCTCGCTGGGCAGCGTCATCTTGTTGTAGGTGGCTCCGAGGCTCACGCCTGACCATATTAGATCCTGATTGACATTGATGGTACTCTTCATGCTGTTGTCGGCATCGATGGGGAGAGGTGCACTTTTGTCGTTGAGGGACAGGCGGTAGGCACGTTGCGTTCCGGCATCGGTGAGGCTGACATTGGCCGTGTTGCCTTCCAGTCGGGCTACGAAACCGGCCTGGTTGAGTAAGGCTACTGCCAGACGACGTTTGTCGGCGGGAGTGCCGCAGTTGGAGCGGAAGGTCTCGCTGGGGGTGGCGCAGCTGTAGCCCGTCAGCTCTTCGGGGATGTTGTTGGTGATGATGTTGTCCACAACATAGTCGCGGATATGGGTCATATAGGCTACCTTGTCGTTTTCGAAGAGTTCGGTGATCAGATTTTCGGCTTCTGGCAGCTTGTCGTTGTCGTACTGGCTGTCGGACACGTAGCGGTGGCCGTAGGTAAATTCGACATGGGCATAGAGCTGTTCGGGTGCCGGCAGGTATCTGTCGACGTAGGTCTGGGGCAGCTGCGTGGCGACGATGTGGTAGGTGTGTCCGTCGTTGAGGCTTTTCACCTTGGCGCCGTTGCCGTTGTAGTCGAACGAGATGAGGTTGTTCTGCTTGCTTTTGGCGATGTCGACGATGAACTCATAGCGCTTCACGGGGCAGTCCTGGTTGAGGATTTCGCGTGTGGCCACGTAGTCGGTCTTGCGGCGGATGGTGTAGTCGAGCACGATGATGCAGTCGTATTCCAGAGCGGTGTGCACCACCACGCGTTCGCGGATGCCGTTGTAGCGTCCGCAATTCTCGCATTGCGAAGGCAGCTGGTCGATGAAGGCGTTGGCAGGGGTCTGCACGCGGCTGCCATCCTTGCGGATGGTGTAGCTCTCGTTGATGGTGAGCTGGTCGATGGCGGGATTGTAGAGGATGAAGGTCTCGCCCTTGTCGGCATAGGCGGTGATGGCCCTGTTGCGCAGCAGCTTCAGCTCTTTGCGGTAGCGTATGTCTACGGTGCCGTCGTCGTTGACGGTGTAATGTTTCCGGATGAGGTTGTATTCCGCGTCTTGTGCGTGAACCGTTGTTGAAAACGATGATGAAAACGAGAATAAGGCGACGGCGGTCATTATTATAAGGATTCTGTTCATTTTGCTGTCAAAACTCAAAATAAAGGTTAAAGGTTAAAGTTTAAAGGTTAAAGAGTAATGGTTAACGTCACTTCATCAATATTACCGGAGTGGCGGCCACCTGTAGCTGGTTGGCGACTGCTTGACGGAAGGCGGACCATTCACTGGCTTCGTAGAGGCGTTTGTTGAACATGGCGCTCTCGCCAAAATAGAGCTTGTTGCCTTTAAGGTCGAAGCCGCAGCCATAGTTGACGGCTGGCGAAACGACGCCCTGTATGGCTGCATTGTAGTCCATGGTGCTGTATGCGTCGGGAAGCGTGATGGTCTCGTTGATTTCCACTAACCGTGAGCAGCGGTCGGCGAAAGGCTGGGAGCGTTCGGTCAGGGTGGTGTCAAAATAGAGGTGCCCCATGGCGCGTTTGTAGAAGTTGCGTGCCGTCAGGGGGATGAATATCAGCTTGTCGTTGTCGACGATGGCATAGTCGGGGATGGAGAAGGTGTAGGTGATGCTGACGGGCTGTTCCAGGTAGCGGTCGGGGTCGGTGTGGGTCACCTTCTTGATTTGGGCGTTAGGGGCTATGGCTATCAGCTCCAGCTCCAGGTTGCGCTGCCATTCGCTTTGGCGGGCGCTGAACACGCGGCGCACGGCGGCGTCGCTCTGCCCTTCGGCGGTGATGGCGATGGTGCCTTCAAGGGTGCCGTCGGACTTGATGGTGGTGTTGCCGTTGATGCGCACATAGTGGTTGGCGGCAGGCGATGTGGGTGTCACCATCAGGTCGGCGCCGTTGGGAAGCCCCATGAGGTAGCCTTGTTGCTGCTCGGCGCTGCTCCACAGCTCGCGGACGTTGGGTACCCAGGTGGGGTCGAGCAGCTCGTACTGTCCGTTGCGGCGCTGCACGACGCAGACGCTGTGGCTGAACTGGTCGGTCAGCGCGAGGACAAGCGTTCGCAGGGCGTCCTGGTTGTCTGCATCGACGGCGAGGATGTCGCGACAGATGCTCTCCGCCT
>CAMNKG010000051.1 GCA_946542135.1 uncultured Bacteroidales bacterium | reverse complement strand
TCCCAACGACGTCACCCTGCTGAAGAAGATCACCACCATCCTGCGCAAGAAGAGCTGCATGAACACCGACCTCTTTTTCTCGGCCACCGAAAGCCTCTACAAACTTGATCCCTCGCCCTCCACAGCCTACCTGATGGGCCAGATGTGCTACAACAAAGACCGCTTCAGCGAAGCCGTCAAATACCTCAACGACGCCTTCAAGGACGCTGAGACCACCAAAGACCAATACAACATGCAAATCCTCATCGGACTCTGCTATGCCAACATGAACAGCTACGGTGCAGCCCGCAGTGCTTACCAGAAAGCCGCCGACATTGACGGTTCGAAAGGCGAGCCCTACCGCCTCATCGCCCAGCTCTACGCCAAAGGTGCCAGAGCCGTAAGCGACGGTCTCGGTGGACGTACCGCCTACTGGGCTGCCGTTGACGCAGCACGCCGCGCCATCAATGTTGACTCATCGCCTGAAAATGTCGAGGCTGCACAACGTCTCATCAACTCCTACTCCGCCAACTTCCCCAAACAGAGCGATGCCTTCATGATGGACCTCATCGACGGACATTCCTACACCGTGCCCGGATGGATTGGCGTAAGTACCACTGTCAGAACAAAGAAATAACAAAAAAACTTACGGTGCATAGCCTATGAGCCGTCGAGTGCCATACAAAACGAAGAAGCCCATCAACCATGGGCTTCTTTGTTTGTTTCTGTGTCTGCTGACGGTTGCCGGATGCCGCAACGACATGGAGAAAGTGCACTTTTTCGACGACAAAGAGCTGCCACAACAATCGCTCGACACCATACAGATGATTATGAGCAAGCATGGCAATGTGGAGATGATCATGACGGCACCCAAGGTGGTTATCTATGACAAACCCCAGAAAAAAACCGAATACCCTAATGGTGTGACGCTTCGCATCGTGGACAAGAACAAGAAAGATGTTGCCGTAGTCAGAGCCGACTACGCCTGTTCCTTCGACGAGAAGAAAGAGATAGAAGCCCGCAAAAACGTAGTCGTCATCGACTACAGTACCGGAGACACCTCCTATCTTAAAAGCATCGTGTGGAACTCTGGCGACCACAGGATCTATTCGATGGAACCCGTCAAGTCCGTCAACGGCCAGCGCGTCACCTACGGCGACGGCTTCGAGTCCGACGATGAATTCCGCCAGCCTGTCATCCTACACCAACGCGGCACGATAACCTTCGAAGATGAATAAACCCACTCACGGTCAATGGAAAGGCTACGCCGTCATGAGCATGGTGCTTATGGCCGCATTGATTGTATTGATCGTCAACCCGTTCCACAGAAGGGCGCCCCAAATTTCCGACCACAGCGAGATGGAGGCTGCCATAGAGCGCTTCGGCGACTCGATGTTGGAAGCCAACGAACGACAACGCAAAGAGTGGTATGCCACACGAAGCCACAGGACCGACAGCTATCAAAGCACCACAGGCGACAAAAGCTGGTATAGAGACAGCAACCAGAACCGCAAAAAAGCACCCCGACAGATAGTGGAACTCAACAGTGCCGACACCCTCCAGTTGCAAGAACTGTATGGCATCGGGCCCACCTTTGCACGGCGCATCGTGAAATACCGTAATCTGCTCGGCGGATACGTACGCAAAGAACAGCTGCTCGAAGTCTATGGCATGGATGAGGAACGCTACAACCAGATAGCATCATATATATCGGTAGACCCCAGCGCCGTCAAGAAAATCGACATCAATAGCGCCAGCATCAACGACCTGAAGCGGCATCCCTACCTCGACTACTATCAGGCAAAAGCATTGGTGGCCTATCGAGAACGCGGCAACACCTTCAGCAGTATGGACGACCTGCTCAAAGTGAACCTGATCGAACCCTCTACAACAACAAAATTACAAGGCTATATACAATTTAATCCGTAAGACGCCGTTGTATATTTATTTACACCTCTCTGGGCACAAAGGCACCCAGACAAAACACAAATAACAACATGAAATTCAGCACCAAACAAATCGCCACCATCCTCAATGGCACCATAGAAGGCGATGAAAATGCACAAGTGTGGAAACTCTGCAAGATAGAAGAAGGCGAAGAGGGAGGTCTCTCTTTCCTTGCCAACACCAAATACACCAACTATATCTATGACACCAAAGCCTCAGCAGTCATTGTAAGCAACGAGTTCGTTGCCGAACATCCGATACATGCCACCCTCATAAGGGTGAAAGATCCCTATCTGGCCTTTGCCAACCTGCTGAAGACCTACAACGAGATGCAGCTCGACAAAAAAGGCATCGACCCGTTGGCCTTCATCTCGCCCACGGCAACCATCGGAGAGAACTGCTACATTGGACCTTTCGCTTTCATCGGCGAAAACGCCAAAATAGGCAACAACAGCAAGATATACCCGCAGACTTATATAGGCGACAACAGTGTGGTAGGCGACAACACCACCCTCTTTTCAGGAGTGAAGGTGTATCAGAATATACAGATTGGGTCGCGTTGCATACTGCATTCCGGCGTCGTAGTGGGCGGCGACGGTTTCGGCTTTGCGCCGACCCCCGACGGCAGCTACCAGAAGATAGACCAAATCGGCAATGTCGTTATTGAGGACGATGTGGAGATAGGAGCCAACACCACCATCGACAGAGCCACATTAGGTTCCACCGTCATCCACAAAGGCGTCAAGCTGGACAATCTGTGCCAGATAGCCCATAATGTGACCGTTGGTTCCAACACCGTCATGGCCTCCCAGAGCGGCATAGCCGGTTCCGGCAAGATTGGCTGCAACTGCATCATAGCCGGACAAGTAGGCATCGTAGGCCACATTGAGATCGGCAACCATGTGACCATAGCAGCCCAGTCGGGAGTGACGCGCAACTACCCTGACAATGTAACGATATTAGGAACGCCCGCCACCGATGCCATCAAACAGCGCAAGAACTATGTTTACCAGCGCAACCTTGAACAGTTGTACAAACGCGTGGACGAGCTTGAGAAACTCACCCAAAAACTGCTTTCAGAATAACCCTGAGACCATCTGAACAAACCGCATGAAAGCATCAGGGATTCTAAAGTTCTTTGCCTCTATTGTAGTCCTTCTTGCCCTGCTATGTCTCGTTTTTCCAACCGACGGCATATCTCTGGGCGGTACAAGACTTTATTTCCCTAAACTGCACAATGTGCTCGTTCGCGAAAAGACACAGCGCATGGAGGAGCTTTTGGTTGCCGTGAAAGAACGCGACCTCACCAATGCCCGCGACTCCGTCGACGACTGCAGATCGGTACTCTTCGAGTCGCAGACACGCGTATGGCTTCCCGACGACGACATCACATACTTTGACCGCTTCTTCGAGAAAGCCGAACGAGCCCAGAGCGACGGCAAAATCATCCGCATCGTCCACTATGGCGACTCACAGATAGAACAAGACAGAATCTCGTGCCGGCTGCGAGAGCGCATGCAGAAAACCTTTGGCGGCGGCGGTCCCGGCATGTTGCCGTTGCGGCAGCCCATACCCACCTTTTCGTTCAACCAATCGGCCTCGGGAGCGCTGAAAGGCTTGTCGACCTATGGCGACAGCACCTTCAGCCGTTCCAACGGCAACTATGGTCCCATGCTGCGCTGCTGGCGCATGACCGGTGGAGTCACCATGAACCTCCACGCCAGCACAAACCGCATGGCCGAGGAGGGCGTCAAGCATTTCTCCACGGTGCGGGTGCTCTTCAACAACAGGCCCGGTCCATTGACTGTGAGCATGCGCAACACCACCAAGAATGACATCACGCCGGAAGGAGCGACACCCACCTACAAACAAACCATCAGCGAGAGCGGCATACACATGATTTCATGGCAGATGCCGCAACCCGCAAGCGACGCAGTGCTTTCGCTTACAGGCAATGCCGATGTCTACGGCGTGCTGGTCGACGACGGTCCCGGAGTGGCCGTTGACAATGTGTCGATGCGCGGTGTCTCCGGCCATCAGTTCACTATGGTCAATGCCGAGCAGTTAGCCGAAGCCTACAGCATGATGGATATCGGCATAATCATCATGCAGTTTGGAGGCAACTCGGTGCCCTACCTCAAAAGCGACAAAGTCATAGAGAACTACTGCAAGAGACTGGGAGAACAGATAGACTATGTACGTCGAGCCTGTCCCGATGCCGCCATCCTGTTCATAGGGCCGTCGGACATGAGCACCAAGGTCAACGGCCGACTTGCCTCCTATCCCAAGCTTTCGCAGATTGTGGAGCAACTCAAGCAGATGGCCAACGAACATGGAGCCGCCTATTGGAGCATCTACGATGCCATGGGGGGCAACAACTCGATGGTGACATGGGTGAAGAATGGCTACGCAGGGTCGGACTACATCCATTTCACCGTCAAAGGAGCCCGGATAATGGGTGACTACTTGAGCGACATGCTACTGAAATTATATGAATTATACAAAATAAGGCAACAAGTAACGCCAGAACAATTCGAAAAAATATGGTTAGAAGAATAGTCCATTGGACACTATGTGTATGCTTATGGTTTGCTGTTGTGGGGTGCAACGCCCAAAGCAGCAATGCTGGATTCCAGAACATTGAGAACGACAGTCTCCTGTTGGTAGACATCGACACCTCATACGCCTTTATACGCTACGACAGCAACAGCCTGATATTGGGCAGCGACAGCAGTGCGCTGCGACATTTTGCGGAGAAATGGTATCACCTCCTTGCCACAGGCGAAGGCAATATCAACATCGTACAATTAGGAGCCTCCCACATACAGGGAGGTACATTCCCACACCGTGTGCGTCGCAATCTGCTGATAAACTTTCCCAACCTGGTAGGGCCGCGAGGGCTCATCTTCCCCTATTCTGCAGCGCCAAAATGCAACAACCCCTACGACTATAAGGTGAGCCGTTCGAGGGCGCTGAAGCTCACACGCAGCGTCTTCAAGAATCCCGAAGAGAAACTGGGACTTACGGGCATAGCCGTCACCGCAGCCGACACAGCCACCGACATAGGCATCACCCTCAACGAGCCCTCAATCCACTTCGAGACCACGCGCATCATCCTGTTAGGCTATGCACGAGGGGGCGTAGTTCCGCAGCTGCAAATCACCGATGCAAAAGGCAATCAGCAGACCCTTTCGCCCCAAACCATCGACACCACGCTGCGACGCTACACCTTTCAGCTGGAGGAGTCGGTTGACTCGTTCCACATCGTCATGCCCTGTAAGGCAGGCCAAGCCTTTGTGCTGACCGGCGTATATTTGGACAATGACAAGCCCGGAATATCCTACCATTCGATAGGCGTCAACGGAGCGTCGCTGGTAGAATACCTCCAGAAAAGCCCCTACATGGTACAGGACCTGAAGTTGCTGCATCCCGACCTCGTCATCTTCGGCATCGGCATCAACGATGCCGTTGGAGCCAACTTCGACACCGTCGTGTTCCAGCGACGCTATATGCAGCTGATGGACTCCATCCGCCTTGCCAACCCCGACTG
Organism: uncultured Bacteroidales bacterium; assembly: GCA_946542135.1. Taxonomy (GTDB): domain Bacteria; phylum Bacteroidota; class Bacteroidia; order Bacteroidales; family P3; genus Colimorpha. The sequence continues at coordinate 6,944 of CAMNKG010000051.1, read as the reverse complement.
TGCCTTTATCTTCGTGACCAACAACGACAGCTTCCGTCGCGTCAAGCGGAGATACGAAGTCAACCCCAACGGAGTGATGGCACGCGAAGCCTTTCTGCGGTTAGGGCAGAAGACCGGCAACGCCGTATGGGACCAATTCACCATCATGGGAGGTCTCAATTCGATGAAAGTGTGGCAGGACAACGCTCTTGCCCAGCGCGACCACATCCACTTCACCCGAAAAGGCTATGCAATGCTCGGTGACCTGCTCACCAATGCTTTGGTCAAGACCCTTATCGCGCTGAAGCCCGCAGAATACAGAACCACACAACGCACACAAGACCATAGAAACAAGAAAGAGGTGACGACGCCGCAAGAAAACAATGAAATGAATAAGAATGAGAGATCTGATTACATTTCTTACTGACCTATTCCGCTACGACCCCGAGCATCCGCTGCTGTTCACCCAATTCAACTTTTGGGCTTTCTTCCTTATTGTCTTTGCCGGATTCTGTCTGCTCAAGGACCGTCGAGTGTGGCGCAACGGATACCTCTTCTTCGTCAGTCTCTTTTTCTACTACAAGACCTCCTATCTCTTTGTTCTGCTGTTGATTTTCTCGACGCTGATGGGATGGACCATAGGCATCCGTTCCGACGCGCTCTACGAGAAAGCACAGGCGACTGGAGCTGCCCGCTACCAGAGGAGACGCAAAGCGTGGATGGTGAGAGGGGTGGTCATCAACCTGCTTATCCTTTTCTACTTTAAATACGCCTACTTCTTCACCGACATACACAACACCATCTTCCATACAGACCTGAAGGTGGTCAACTATCTGGCCGTCTTCGCCAACCATTTTACCGACACACCCCGTTTCGACGCCACACGCATCATCTTGCCCGTCGGCATATCGTTCTTCACTTTCCAGAACATCAGCTACATTGTCGACGTATACAAGCGTCGCATACGCCACGCACACAATATCCTCGACTTTGGGTTCTACACAACCTTCTTTCCGCAGCTGGTGGCGGGCCCCATCGTGCGTGCCGACCAATTTATTCCGCAGCTCTACCGGCCTTATTTCCTGGGCCGCCGACAGTTTGGCATCGCCGTGTTCTGGATCCTCAACGGACTGATGAAAAAAATCATCCTCAGCGATTATCTGGCCGTCAACTTTGTGGACCGCGTGTTCGACAACCCCCTGCTTTTTACTGGTTTTGAAAACCTTTCGGCACTGTTCTTCTATTCCCTTCAGGTCTATGCCGACTTCTCGGGCTATACCGACATCGCCATCGGAGTTTCGATGCTGATGGGCTTCTATCTGCCGAAGAACTTCAATTCGCCCTACAAGGCAACCAACCCGGCAGGCTTCTGGAAGCGATGGCATATCTCTCTTAGCAACTGGCTGAAAGACTACCTCTACATACCCCTTGGCGGCAACCGCAGCGCCTCGTGGCCTTCGTACCTCATATTAGGTGGAATGCTTGTTGCAGTGGCACTTATGGCACAGACAGCGTGGGTGACACTCGCCGTCACCACCGTCATCGGACTATTGGTGGCCATCTACTGTATCTTTCCACGCCACCGGCGCCAGTTCCGCACCAATGTCAACAACATGGACACCATGCTGCTCGGCGGCATGTGGCACGGCGCCAGCTTCAACTTCATCACCTGGGGTGGCCTCAACGGGTTGGGAATATTGGTCTACAAATGGTGGAAGCCCAAGGGATGGCAGACACGCATCGTAGCCACCGAGTTGCTGTTTCTCGTATTTCTGGTGTGCAACAGGATATGGCCGGCGCCGGCGTTGCGCCTCGGTGAAATATGGTCAGGCATAATCTGCGGAGGGACCATGATACGATACCTTGTTATACGTCCGCTGATGAAAGAACGGGCGAAAAAGAAAGGCACCCTCACCATCGAGAGCGTATGGAACATCTTCCTGACTTTCGTGTTTATCACCTTCACACGCCTGTTTTTCCGAAGCGGCTCCAATCTTGGCCCCGCCCAGGCCAACGAGACCGCCTGGCGGACAGCCAAAGAGATGGTCAACCAGATAGGCAGCCCCTGGGACACCAGCGTCATAGGACCCGTGATAAACAACTATTGGAATATCTTCCTCATCTTTGCGTTAGGAATGATTATCCACTGGCTTCCAGACCGTTTCAAACGCCGTTACCGTATCTGGTTTGCCTCGCTGCCCCTGTGGGCAATGGCCTTAGCCGTGGTGGCAGCCGTATTCATCATATTCCAATTCATCACAGCCGACTTGCAGCCGTTCATTTACTTCCAATTCTAAAAGTGTAAGCAGGCGTCAAAAGACCCAGAGGACGCCACCGCTGTAGCTTGCGGAGTATTGATAGAGGGGGCATGCTGTAGCGCTGCCATCAAGAGGCATGCCCTCGCCCTCGACAAGGAAACGCGAATGACACGAAGGGCACTCCAGAACACTGGAGCCCCACTCCTGCGAAACGGACACAGGCGTCTTGTTGTCGTCAGGACATGTACGTTCGTAGGCCACAAAAGAATCGTAGGACAGACGGATGATGACGACACCTCTATGACCGCCGCTGAAATACATGTAGCCGCCCGGGTTGTTGAGACCATAATAGGCGGCACTGTTAGGCTCGATGGAAAAATTGGTTGCGCCGATACTCACGGAACACTCGTTCCGGCCACAAGAGCCGACGAGCAACGCAGCCAAAAGCAGCAACGGGGAAAGGCGTTTAATCATGTTTACAGTTCCTTGCGATGGGGAAAATCGCCATAAATGACCTTCATGGTGACATTGCCGACGATGGAGAGCGACTGCTTGTTGACGGCGTCGAGATTGTCGTTGACCGTGTGCCAGTGCTTATAGAAGCTGCACTCTTTGCTGTTCTGAACAACGTCGATCATAGGTATACGGAGGATCTGGTTAACATACAGATGGTCGTCGAGGATGCTGCCGCTGAGATCGTCGACGAAGACATTGCCATAGCCCAGAGAAGCCGCGCAGCGCCACATTTTGTCCATGAGACCAGGAGCAAAATTCATCGAGATTTCCTCTTTGGTGAAGCGGGGCTGGTCGGTGCCCACCATGTCGAGAAGGATTCCGTATTGTGCGGAGTAGAACATGCGATGCGGATTCTGAGCCCAATACTGAGAGCCCTTGCACCAAGTGTTGTCTTCGTAGCGTCCCGCCCATTCGGGTATACCCTGATCTTCAACATCGAAGAGCACAAAGTCGACGCCCACATCCGGCGGCATGGAAGACATGATGCGAGCCAGCTCCAGTATCACCGCGACGCCGCTGGCACCATCGTTGGCACCCAAGAGAGGCCGATGCCAATTGTTCGTATCCAAGTCGTGGTCGGCCCATTGCCGCGAATCCCAATGGGCAGCCAGCAAGACGCGCTGGTCGCGCTCAGGGGCAAGGGAGCCAATAATATTGAGACCCTCCACCTGTTGCCCGTCCCAAAGGGTGGTCAGAAAAGGCTGAACCACCACGGTATCGCACCAGCGATGCAGACACTGTTCCAGATAATAGGCACAGAGGGAGTGGCCTTTGGTGCCTGGATGGCGATAGCCGAAAGCGAGCTGATCGCTGACGAAAAGGAATGCCGAGTCTCCGTCGAAAGAGGGGACGGAGACTTGGCTATAATCCACAGAGGGGGTTGTTTGTGATGGCTGCTGCTGACCTCCGCCGCCATTGCAGGCCGACAAGAGGAGGCAAGCCACTATTGACAAGAGGAACAATTTTCCACGTTTAGTCATGGAAACAAAGGAAAAGATAAAAACGATAACTACAGATTATTTTATACGTTCGGCATACTCGCCGGTACGGGTGTCGACCTTGATGCGATCGCCCTCTTTGATGAAGAGCGGCACACGGATCTGTACGCCGGGTTCAACGGTAGCATCCTTCATGGCATTGGTGGCGGTGTTGCCTGCAAAGCCCGGTTCGGTGTAGGTGACCACAGTCTCGATGAAGGGAGGAAGCTCGCACATCAGAGGCGTTTCGGTATCGGCATCGACAGTGATTTCCACATACTGACCGTCTTTAAGGAACTGAGGAGCGTTGATGATTTTCTCGTCAATGTTGATCTGGTCGTAGGTCTCGGTGTGCATAAAGACATGCATGTCGCCTTCTTTATAAAGATAGGTATAGGGACGACGTTCGACGCGGACGATGTCGATTTTGGCGCCGCTGGGGAAGGTATTCTCAAGCATACGACCCGTCTTGACGTTACGCATTTTGGTGCGGACAAAAGCGGCACCCTTGCCAGGTTTCACATGGAGGAATTCGACAATCGTGTAAATGTCGTTGTTGAAGTTGATACAAAGACCATTCTTTATGTCTGTTGTTGTTGCCATAAAATAACTTATGAATAAATTATGATGAATAAATGATAAACTAATGTCGATGGAGAGCGAGGAGGGGGAAATCAGTTGGACTTATTTTCTTTTTTTGCCACTTCGAGGAGATTGGTGAGGCGGCGGAGGTCCACCTTCAGTTCCTCATTTTCATCCTCACACATTTTGTAGCGGACACGGTACATCATATTGCGGCAGAAAAGCGCCAAGACGATACCCAACATAGTGATAGTCACCTCTTTTTTGGAGACGAAGAAATAAACCGTTGCGGCGACGATAATCACGTAGGAAGCCCATTCGTAAAGCTTAGCCTGAGTTGTTTTTTCCATTTTGAAAACACTATTTTTGAAATTGCAAAATTACAAAAAAAACTTAATCTGCAATAAAAAAATGTAGCAATGTTTGTCCAAGCCAATTTTTTTTTGTTACTTTGTGCAAACCGAAAAAAAACATTTTGGCAACAAAAAACGATAGAAAAAACTGAATATCATTAATATAAACCGCCATCACCATTTTTTTTGCCATGGCAAAAAAAATGTTACAGATGCAAAATGAGACCCATGAACATGAAAAAGGCAGTTAGAATTCTTATGACTTTGGTGGTACTGTTTGGTCTTGTGGGCGTATGCGGCACCACCACCTCATGCAAATCCTCTTCGGAAACCATGTATTCTTCGAAGAAAAAAACCAGCAAGAAAATCAATAGGAACTATCGGGTTCGCGGCAACAACCAACGCAACAGTTCAACCTATCACTCCTATTGATGCAGCACAAGAGCGTGTCATTGCTGTCGTGCATTAGCAGGACAGCTGTTGGGTTGTGGTTAATGCTGCTACCCACATTCGTTTTTTGTCAGTCGTTCCATATCACCGTGACGCTGCCTCCCAAAACGACAGGGGTGGTGACATTGACGATATACGACAGCTACAGCCATCCGCGCCACATGACCGCCAGCAAAGGGAAAGGCAACACCTGCGACTTTACGGGCACGGTGAAGCAACCCACCTATGCCGAACTGCAGCTCAACAACGGTGGCGAGCCGCTGCAACTGTTTGTGGAGAATGCCAACATCAGCATCCTCTTCGACAAGGAGAACCCCAACGCATCACGCGTCACGGGCTCGCGGTCCAACAGTCAGATCCGCTACCAGATGGAGCTCTGCGGCGACAATCCTGAAGAATGTCTTGCCACCCACATAGCAGAGCATGCCGACAGTCCCCTGACGCCCTTTCTGCTCAATAGGCTGATGGACATCACCGACGAGCCCGAACGGATACGCTCGCTGCACCAGCAGCTCAATGGTCAGGCCAAAGAGACCTACCACTACACGCTGCTGACAGAGCGGCTGAAGCGCCAGGAGACCTTAGCGGCTGGCAACCCGCTTCCCTATTTCCGCTATTTCGACGACAACCAGAAGCTCGTCGCCATCGACACGGTGCTTGCCGCCGACACGACAGGCAACATCATCCTGGTGGGAGCCAGCTGGTGCAGCCAGTGCGGCAACATCATCAACATTCTTCGCAACAACTATTCCGACATACCTGCCGTGGTTATCAACATCGACAAGCAGCATAAGAAATGGGACTGCAACGTTGTGGAATTTCTTGACATAGAACACATCCCATTCCTTGTGCTCGTTGACGCCAAGAGTCACATCGTGGCGCGCGACTTCCGCATCTGGGAACTTGACCGGATACTGAAAGCGAGCGACATGCCGCATGCCGGCAGTCCAACCGCAGCGACAGCATCACCTGCCGGCAGTCCAACCGCAGCGGCGCCATCACCTGCCGACGACACAGCCACAGCCAAACAATAACCCCCACAAACATGGAAACGACCCTTTACCCTCTAAAATTCCTCCCCCTATATAAAAATAAGGTATGGGGAGGCAACAAGATAAAAACGCTGGGATTCGACTACAGTCCCCTGCCCAACTGCGGCGAGTTGTGGGCGCTGTCGGCTGTCAAAGACAACGAGTCTGTTATTGCCAACGGCTTCCTTGCCGACAACACCCTTAACGAGGCTGTTGAAATATACATGTCCGACCTGATGGGCGAGAAGAACTACCGCCATTTCGGCAACGACTTTCCGCTGCTTATCAAGATCATCGACGCCAACGACCGCCTGTCGATCCAGGTGCATCCCGACAACGAGCTGGCCCGACAACGGGGCATGGAAAACGGGAAGACAGAGATGTGGTACATCATGGAAGCCGAAGCCGGCGCGCAAATCGTCGACGGTTTCAGCCAAGAGGTGACCCAAGACGAGTACCAGCAGTTTCTCAGTCTGGGCAAGCTGGAGGACATCCTCCACATCGAGAAGCCCGAGTCCGGCGATGTATTCTTCATCCCCGCCGGTCGCGTGCATGCCCTCGGCAAGGGATTGCTACTGGCCGAGATACAGCAGTCGTCAGACACCACCTACCGCATCTACGACTACAACCGTCCCGACGCCGACGGCAAGCTGCGTCAGCTCCACACCGCCGAAGCCCTTGATGCCATAGACTTCAGGCCCACAGCCGACGGACGTACACACTACAGCTACCGTCCCAACGCCACCGCCACCCTTGTTGAGTGTCCCTACTTCACCACCAACCTCATAGTCCTCGACA
>CAMNKG010000050.1 GCA_946542135.1 uncultured Bacteroidales bacterium | reverse complement strand
ATGATGATAGGTCCCAAATGACAAAGAGACTAAGTGGTTGTTTGCTTGCCTTACAAAGTGGATAAGAGAACAGCACCTGTTCAGAGATGGCCAGGTACTGGAGCATGAATTGATGACTGGTTGGCTCAGCGTGGACCCGATGGCGGACAAATACCCGTCGCTGTCGCCGTATGCCTACTGCGTTTGGAATCCGGTTAGGCTGGTGGATCCTGATGGAAAGGATATTAAAATTGTTCTTGAACCTTGCACAAACTGTGATTTTTATTTGGAGAAAATGGAAATACCTCTAAACAGTCTTGTTGAAGTACGATAGAATGGGTCATCCACTGGATGTGGCTTTTTTAAAGACGGACAATCTACTAATTATTTTAGGGAATAGCACAACATTTTGCCGGATTTGACGTAATAGGAGCATGATTGAGAAGAATATCATAGAGATAAAGAACAAGAAAGCCGAATACCAGTATTTCCTGTTAGATTCCTACACGGCAGGACTGGTGCTGACCGGGACAGAGATAAAATCCATCCGCGACGGTCGGGCCAACCTTACCGATGCCTATTGTGTTTTTATTGGCAACGAGTTGTTTGTCCGCCAGATGCATATCGCCGAATACCGTTTTGGCAGTTGGCTGAACCACGCTGCCAAACGCGACCGAAAACTGCTACTAAACCGCAAGGAACTGCGTAAACTGCAGAACAAAATCAAGGAGCGCGGCTATACCATCATCCCTACGCTGCTTTACGTCAACCCGCAAGGCTATGCCAAGCTGGATATTGCACTGGCCCGTGGCAAGAAATTCTTCGACAAACGAGAGAGTATCAAAGCTAAAGACAACCGTCGCGACATGGAGCGCGAATTGCGATAACACCACACGGCATCAACTCTTCTACAACCCACAGATCCAGTTATGAAAGTATTCAAATTCGGCGGCGCATCGGTCAACAGTGCTGCAGCCATAAGAAATGTAGCCCATATTGTTGGCCAGCAGAAAGATTCACCGCTTATTGTTGTGATATCGGCCATGGGGAAGACAACCAACCTGTTGGAAAAGGTTATTCCCGGAGTGCCTGGAAATGAGCAAGAAAGAAAGACCTTGGTCAGACAAGTCACAGACTACCATATGAGCATAGCCGACGAGCTTTTCGACAAGCGACGCTGTCCAACCGTAGAAAGACTCTCAGAGCTGTTTGACCAACTGGATTGCGCCACACAAAAAACGCCAACGACCTACAACTTCGACTATGACCAAGTGGTATCGTACGGTGAGATTATCTCCACCACGCTGATATCCGGCTATCTTAACGCCATAGGCATCACAAACACTTGGGTCGACGTCAGGACGGTGATACGCACCAACGAGAATTACAGGGAAGGCATCGTTGACTTCGGAAAGTCCAGCCTACTGGCGCATGACAAGATCGGGATGCTGACAGAGAAAAAGAGAGCCGACGGGAGCTATCCCATCGTCGTCACCCAAGGTTTCATAGCCGGAACCGACAAAGGTACCACGACCACCCTTGGCAGGGAGGGCAGCGACTATTCAGCATCCATCCTCTCCTACTGCCTCGATGCGGAAAACATGACCATATGGAAAGATGTGCCGGGATTCCTTAACGCCGACCCTAAATACTTCAAAAACACGGTCAAGATAGACAGAATACCCTTCAACGAAGCCATCGAGCTGGCCTACTATGGCGCATCGGTGATTCATCCCAAGACCGTGAAACCCATACAGAATAAGGGCATCAGCTTGAACATCAAGTCATTCTTAGACCCCCAAGCCGAAGGATCCGTCATTGGACCCTATGAAAGCATAGCGCCCATGACGCCACTCTACATATTCAAAAACAACCAAATACTACTTTCAATACAGCCCAAGGATTTCTCCTTCATCGCAGAGGATAACCTGCAGACTATTTTCGCCGTCCTTGCACGGCTGAACATCAGAGTCAACTTGATGCAAAACTCCGCCCTGAGTTTCTCGCTATGCATAGATTATAACGACATCTTAATCCAGCAGCTAAGAAGGGAGCTGGAAAACGATTTCCGATTGGTATACAACACCGGTCTACAGCTTATCACCATACGATACTACAACCAAGCCATCATCGACGAGATCGTGGCAGACCGCACCATCCTGCTGCAACAACGGGCGAGGACCACGACACAAATATTAGTTGAAAACTGACGGAGACATCGACGATGCACTACCGACTGACCAAGAGCAAGTTCATCATGGGCCAGCAATGCGAGAAGGCCTTGTATCTGGATGTGTATAAGCCCCAATTGGCCTACCGCAGCCAAGAGACGCTGTACCGGTTCCGGAAAGGCCGCACCTTTGAAGCGAAGATAAAGTCCATGTTCCCAGGAGGTACAGACATCAGCATGCAGATGCGAGGTGCCGTGCATCGCTATCCCGAAGCGACAGCACTTTTGCTCAATGCACCCGGAGAGGTAACGCTATTTGAAGCAGGTTTCCTCTTCGACGAGGTGCTGGTATTGGCCGATGTCGTCACAAAAGCCGCCAACGGTCATGTCAAGATATTTGAAATCAAGAACTCAGCATCGGTCAAAGAGGTTTTTCGTCAAGATCTCTTCATACAACACTATGTGATAACCCACAGCATGGCACAACTGTCAAAAAACAGAGACAACAATCTGATTCCAAAAGCTTTCAGCATTATTTATAACGATGGCAACGACAACCCGCTGTACGAGGACCTGACAGAAGCGGCACAAGAGGCTGAGCCACTGATAGCAAAGCAAGTAGCGCATTTCAAAACAATCATACAAGGTATGGAACCCCATGTTGAGACAGGAGAACACTGCTTTACACCCTACGAGTGTCCTTTCAGGAAATACTGCGACCGACGGGTGACGACACAGATGGACCTGACCCTGTAAGCAACAACAGACAATAAAAAACACGCAATGAATATCAAACCCTATCATCACGAAGTAAAGTACTACGAATGCGACAAGATGGGTATCACACACCATTCCAACTACATACGGTTTATGGAAGAAGCCCGGGTAGACTGGATGGACCAACTGGGATACGGTTTTGACCGCATGGAAGCCGAAGGCGTGGTGTCGCCCGTTGTCGGCATCGAGGTACACTACAAAAAGAATACCACATTCAAAGACAACATCATGATTCATGTTGCCGTAGCCGAGATGACGCCGCTGAAAATCAGCTTTTCATACACAATGAAGGTTGACAACCGTATAGTCTGCACAGCCACAAGCACCCATTGTTTTCTGGAGCAAGGACACCCCGTAGCATTAGCCGAAAGATTTCCAGTCCTTTATCAAACCATCCTCACGCTCGACGCAGCGCAATGACATCAGAGCTTATGCAGCGAAAGTAACGCATCGCGCACCTCGTTCTCATCGACAGAGACATCGATGACCGGCAGACCTAGTTCTTGAATCAACACACATAGAATCAAGCCGTCGCGATTTTTTTTGTCCTGGCGCATATAGTGAAGAATCCCTTCGGTGTCGCGCAGCGAAAATGGCGGAACGTCAACCATCTTGCGCAACATGGCAACATAACGCTCCAGCAACGAGGCATCAAGGCCCACTTTCTTCACCGACAGATACAAAGCGCAAGCCATGCCGATGCCCACGGCAACGCCATGAGAGACAGGCGTCCCGCATTCAAGCAGATAACTTTCTATGCCATGTCCGAAGGTATGACCAAGATTCAACATCCTGCGCACCGAATGCTCGTACGGATCAGTTTTCACCACAGCTTGCTTGAAGGCGACACAATCATTCAGATGCCTTTTAATCAAGTCCAAAGACACCCTCCCCTCTTGTCCAACAGCCTCGGCAAGCGCCTCGAAAGACGCTGCGTCAGACAGCAGCACCGTCTTGACCATTTCAAAAAAGCCCGCCACCAATTCCTCATCAGGCAACGAGTCAAGAAACGCGGGCTCGACGCATACCGCTGCAGCAGGGTGGAAATAGCCGACAGCATTCTTCACATGATCCAGATTGACGGCAGTCTTGCCGCCGATAGCAGCATCCACCATGCCCACCAAGGTGGTAGGCACATTAACGACAGGCACCCCCCGCTTAAAAGCGGAGGCGACAAAACCTCCCAAATCCGAAACACATCCGCCACCCAAGTTGACAATCACGCTGTTGCAGTCTGCGCCGCTCTCCAAGAGAGCGCCCCACAGCTGCGCGGCCACCTCTATGCTTTTGGCCTCCTCGCCCACAGGGACTTCGAAAAATTCGGCACTTTCCAAGGCCGCAACCTTGGAGATTAGCAAAGGAAGGCAATGCGAATAGGTATTCTCATCGACGAAAAGAAAAAACCTGGAAGAGGCAAAGCGAGGCTGCTTAAGGAACCTGTCAAGTTTGGAAAGCGAAGAAATGCGTGAAGGCAGTATAAGTTTCGTATCCATACAAGAGTTTTAAATTCTGATAATTAGAAGTCGGTTAATGAGTTTTTAAGTGATACAAAAATACAAGAAATCTGTGATATGGACACATCAACATAAAAGAGCTAATACGTAAAGTTGAAAATACGAAAGAAATGATTGGTAGACAACAATAAAAAAAAGTCACAACCGTTAACACAAAATCATGGATGTAAAACTGGAGCTACTCTCGCCTGCCAAAAACAAAGAACAGGGCATCGCAGCCATAAACCACGGCGCCGATGCCGTGTATATCGGCGCGCCCCAATACGGAGCACGCGTAGCCGCCAGCAACACCATGGCAGACATCGAAGCGTTGGTCAAATATGCCCACATATTCCATTGCAAAGTCTTTGCCACCGTCAACACCCTTTTGTTTGACGACGAGCTGGAGGAAGCACGCCAGATGATATGGCAGCTCTACCATGCCGGCGTCGACGCATTGATAGTGCAGGACATGGGGCTGCTGGAGTTAGACCTGCCTCCCATCGAACTACATGCCTCCACGCAGACACACAACATAGACCCACGACGCATAAAGTTCTTGGAACAAGTAGGTTTCAGCAGGATTATATTGGCCCGTGAGGCCACGCTTGACCAGATGAAAGAGATACGCAACACGACGCAGGCAGAACTCGAAGCCTTTGTTCAGGGAGCGCTGTGTGTGAGCTACAGCGGCCAATGCTATATGAGCCAGTATCTCAACAGTCGCAGCGGCAACCGTGGCGCCTGCAGCCAACCCTGCCGTTCGGCCTACGACCTCACCGACAGTAAAGGCAACATACTGTGCCACAATCAGCACCTGCTGTCGCTGAAAGATTTCTCGGCAGCGCAACATATTGAAAGGATGATTGATGCCGGCATCCGTTCCTTCAAAATAGAAGGTCGCCTGAAAGACATCTGCTACGTAAAAAACATCACAGCCTATTATCGGAAACTCATTGACAGCATTATAGCCCGACGGGAAGGCTTTGCAACAGCTTCGTCGGGCAGGACAAGCATCCACTTCCTTCCTGAACCGGAGCGCACCTTCAACAGAGGTTTCACAGACTATTTCCTGGTCAAACGACAGCCTATGGCCTCGCACGCAACACAGAAATCGTTGGGCAAGAGAATAGGCACAGTGGTCGATTCACACGGCAATCAATTAACAATCAAAACAAAAGAAACCCTCACTGCCGGCGACGGCCTGTGTTTCTTCAACAACCAAAACCAGCTGGAAGGCTTTCTTGTGAATCACGTCAACGGCAACACCGTTGCTGCCAACAAGCCCGTTGAACTGCAGCCAGGAACCCCCATATGGCGCAACAACGACTACGCGTTCGAAAAGAAGCTTGAAGGCGACACCTCTGAACGCAAAATATCTGTTTCCATGACTTTTGGACAGACATCCCACGAGACGTTCCTCAGCGTGGTGGACGAAGACGGATGCCAAGCTACCGTGACGACATCCGAAGTCTTCGCCACCGCCAACAATCCACAGAAGGCACAGGAAACCATAGAAAAACAGTTAGGTAAATTAGGTGGAACCCCCTTCAGATTGGACAACCTGAGCCTGCAGTTCGACACCCTGCCCTTCCTGCCCGCCTCGACACTTAACGACTTACGACGTCGAGCCGTAGAACGGCTGGAGGACATAAGGATAGAACGTTTTCGGCCTATCGATAAAACACATAGACCCAACGATATACCTTACTTTGAGCAAATGCTCGACTATCGCGCCAACATTATCAATAGCCAGTCAGAGTCATTCTATCGGCGCCACCAAGCACAATGCGCAGAGCGAGGACTTGAACAGACACAGCGCTATGACGGCAAGGCGCTGATGACGTGCAAATACTGTCTGCGTTACGAACTCGGGCAATGCCTGATGCACAAAAACAACAAAACCATATCTCCTGATTATCAAGGAGAACTATTTCTTACAAACAACGGCAAGCGGTTCCGGCTGCAGTTCAACTGCAAGCAGTGTGAAATGCAGATATTCGCAGAATAGACGCGAGTTGCACCCCATATTCAACACATAGAATCAAACACATACAAGATACAATCAACTACAAACAATCCAACATCAACATTAAACAAACAGCATGAAACCATTCAATATCCTTCATGGTCTGAAACTATGCTTTTATCTGCTTGTCCTCAGTGCCGTAGCATCGTCATGTAAGCCCGAAGAGGTTGTGCCCCCGTCCGACGATCCTGGCGACGGCGCCCGCATAGTGCGCGAAGAGCACATCGCCGCGAGCCACATGAAAGCCTACCATTTCGTCTATCCGTCGGTAGACCCTTACGGCAATCCCACCACCCTGTCGGGGACCATCACCATGAGCGATGCCTTGCAAGCCGGCGACCTGGCCGAAGGCATAATGCTCTACAATCATTTCACCATCTACCGTGCCGACCAATGTCCGTCGCGGGGAGGGCTCGAAGAGCAAGCCTTCATCGTCGACAGCCGCCTCATCACCATATCGCCCGACTACTACGGATTCGGTGTCACCGAAGAGCAACCGCAGTCCTATTGCCTCAGCAGCGCCAACGCCCGAGCTTCCGTCGATGCGCTGATAGAAGGCCGCAAGCTGCTGGAAAAGATGGGCTACCGCTGGAAAGACAACCTCTTCAATGCCGGCTACTCGCAAGGAGGACAGACAACCATAGCCGTGCTGCGCGAAGTCAGCCAGCGCCACCCCGACATCCATTTCACCTGCTCCTTCGCCGGCGCAGGGCCCTACGACCTGCCCGCCACCTACCGGCGTTTTGTCATCATAGACAAGAGCGCCATGCCCAGCACGGTGGTCAGCGTCATGCTGTCCTACAACCATTTCAAGCATCTGGGCATTGCACGCGACAGCATGTTTATAGAACCGCTGCTGAGCCATATCGACGAATGGGTGCTGAGCAAGCGCTATACGCGCACCGAGATAGACAGTCTGGTAGGCACCTACAGCATCAGCGCCTTCATCCACCCCAACATGATGGACATCGACCACCCCAACTCGCAGTTGCTGATGGGAGCCCTCGACAGCGACAATCTCTGCAAGGGATGGACGCCCCGAAGCGATGAGCCTATCGTGTTGGTGCACCACACCCTTGACGGCGCCGTGCCGGTAGAGAACACCACCAATCTTGCCGCTTTTCTGGAGCATCAAGGTGTAGAAAACCTTACGGTGAAGATGGACGACTACGGCAGCTACTTCGGGATGCCCGCCCATGAGACGGGGGCGATAGTATTTATCAATACCGCAAAAGAAATCATCAGCCAATACCTGGGAATCAGCTGGTAGACCCGTTTTGCCCCATGTTTGGAACCGACAAAGCACAACAAACAATAAACAACACAAACAATCCACTATGCGCATAACACACGACAACGTTCATGTTGAAATTTGCTGCAACTCTGTGACCTCAGCCATCAACGCAAAAAAAGGCGGCGCTTACCGCATAGAGCTCTGCCAAGCCTTGGGCGAAGGTGGAACCACCCCATCGGCAGCCGCAATAGCCTACTGTGCCAACGAATTAAACCTTCAGACACGTGTGCTTATACGCCCGCGCGGTGGCGACTTTGTATACAATGATGCAGAGATGCAGGTAATACTGCACGACATCGAACTGTCGCGACAATTGGGAGCCCACGCCGTCGTTTTCGGGTTCCTCACGCCAGCGGGCGATATCGACATCGCGAAAACGCGCCAGGCAGTAGAAGCCGCCAAGGGCATGAGCATAACGTTTCATCGTGCTTTTGACGACTGCCGCAATCCCGTCGACGCCCTCGAGGAAATCATAGACTGCGGATGCCACAAACTGCTTACCTCAGGCTGCAAGCCGACAGCCATGGAAGGAGCGTCGACAATCAGTCAGCTGGTCCGTCAAGCCCAAGGCCGCATTGGCATCATTGCCGCCTCCGGTATTGTCCCCTCTAATGCCATTGAAATAATAAGACTAACAGGCGTCAACGAGATCCACGGATCATGCAAAACCATCATGAATGGCTGCAGCATTACCGACACCGATAAAGTCAGACAACTTTTTGCCAATATAGAAATGCAGGAAATCAACACAAAAAACTGAGATCATGAAAAAAATACATCTATTGCTTTTAATCGTATGCGTTTCAACCATCATTTCCTGTCATAAGGAGAAACACTTTATCAGCGACAAGAATTACCGCGAGCAAGTGCACACTGATTTCCTTGCACGTCAGGAACTTGCATCAGGACGATCGGAGATGTTGTTTGCAGGGATGGACACCTTAGACACCGAGACACGCGAAGCTCTTGAGTTTCTCTATGCCTATATGCCCTACAGCGACCTGGCCGACTACGACCAAGCATTTTACTTGCAGCAGGTTAAAGCAGCCTTCGCAGCCCGCGACCACTTCAGTTGGGGGAAAAAAGTGCCAGAGGACATCTTCCGCCATTTCGTGCTGGTATACCGAGTCAACAATGAGAACCTCGACACTGCCAGATTGCTGATGCAGCGCGAGTTGTCGCCACGCGTTGAAGGTCTTTCGATGTATGAAGCCGCCCTCGAAGTGAACCACTGGTGTCACGAACACGTAGCCTACCGTGCCAGCGACGGCCGCACTTCAGCTCCACTGGCCACAATGCGCACATCATTAGGCCGTTGCGGTGAGGAGTCGACATTTGCCGTCACCGCCTTGCGCAGCGTCGGAATCCCTGCACGCCAGTGCTATACGCCTCGTTGGGCCCACTGCGACGACAACCACGCCTGGGTCGAGGTCTACATCCCCGACAGCAACCGCTGGTACTTCCTCGGTGCCTGCGAGCCCGACCCGGAATTGGATATGGGCTGGTTTGCAGTGCCTTCCACACGATGCATGATGGTACACAGCAAAGCCTTCGGACGCTACAAGGGCGACGAGGAGGTGGTGAAACAGACCGCACTGTACAGCGAGCTGAACCTTTTGAGCCATTACGCGCCGACAAAAAAAGCCACCGTACGCGTTTTCGACGCTAACAACAAGACCGTCGAGGGCGCCAGTGTCAAGTTTAAACTATACAATTACAGCGAATTCTACACCCTCGCAACAATAAAGACCGACAAGAACGGAATCGCCCAACTTACCACCGGACTTGGCGACCTGCAGATTTGGGCCACCAACGGAACCCAATACAATTACACAATGATGGATGTCCGCAAGCAAGACACTGTAGACATATACCTTACGCGCGAAGCAGGCACAGAATACACCGAAATGGCCGATGTTGTTCCACCCGTTGCCGGCGAAGCGAAGGTGACACCCTCCAAAGAGAAGGCCGACCGCAACGCAAAACGCTTGGAATATGAGGATTCCGTCCGCGGAGCATACGTCGCGACCTTCCCGACAAAAGAGAACTATAAAAACATCCTGAAACCAAACAAAAATCTTACCGATGAACAGGCTTGGGAACTGATCCACAAGGCAGAAGGAAACTATGAAGAAATTGCCAGATTCATAAACAATCACGCAGACGAAATCATTACCGTAAACACAACCATAATAGCGGGAGAACACGAAGGAAACATTACGTGCAACCACCTCTACAACTATCTCAAGACTTTCAGCGACAAAGACATGCGTGACATTAGCGCCGAAACACTTGAGTCTCATTGGCGTAAACCGACTATTAGCTGCATTATGGAAACCTACGATGAATTTTACGTCAAAGGCCTGATGCCTGCAAGAATAAGCAACGAAATGGTGCGTCCGTGGAGGCAATTCCTGGCAGAAAAGCTGGCCGACATCAAGGATGTCAACAATCTGATAGCATGGACTAAAGAAAATATTGCCGTCGACGATACCGGCAACTACTACAACTGTCCCATTTCGCCCCGTGGCGTATATGAACTGCGCCACAGCGACCGCCACAGCCGCGACATCTTCTTCGTCGCTGCCTGCCGCTCGCTGAACATCCCAGCCTATCTCGACAACGCCACAAACACCATCTATGTATGCAACGGTGACGCTGAAAAGCTCTGGAAGAAAGGCAAATGGGTCAAAGTGTCGTTTGAAGAAGACACCGAAGTCCAACCCACTGCCAAACTGACGTTGACCTACAAACCCACCAAAGAACTGGCCAAGCCCGTCTACTGGCCACATTTCACGATAGCAAAATACGAGAATGGCGACTTTGTCACCTTCGACTTCGAAGAGGATTCGCGTATGGACAAATTCCCAGCAACAATCAGCTTGGAACCAGGCTACTACCGCCTGATGACAGGAAACCGTTATCCTGAAGGCGATGTATTGACGCGTGCCGAATATTTCACCGTCACAGACGGTCAAAAAATCACTAAAGAGATCATTCTAAGACCTTTGACAGACCGCAGTGCAAAAGCCGATGCAAGCATCGACCCGACGCAGGAAATCATTGCCAACATGGCCACCTTGGCCGACTATGCCGGCAGTACAGGGATGCTGTTTGTTTTCTTGGGCGACTTCAAAGAACCCGGCAAACACCTGATCAAAGAAATGCAGGCCCTGGAGAAAGAATACAAAGCATGGGGAGGCATGATCTATCTTGTGGCACCAGCTGCTGCCAAACCAACAAGTTTCGGCCTCCCCAACACCGACTATATCCTTCGCGAGCCCGGCGAAAAAGACCCATTTGAACGTCAGATTTTGAACGCGTTGAAACTCGACCTTCGCGGAGACTACCCGCTGGTTGCAATGGTCAACCAAAGAGGCGAAATCCTGTTCCACAGCCATGGTTATTCCATCGGTCTGGCCGAACAGATATTAAAGAGAACCAAATAGGAAACATACATTTATAAAAAAATTATTACTTTTGCAAATTGCAAATACACACAAAAGAACACCTACGGTTCTTTGCAACATGCGCGTAATGAACAATTTAAACAACAATCAAAATACAAAATCGAAACCAATATGTGTGGAATTGTAGGATACATCGGGGAGCAAGAAGCCTACCCCATCTTGATTAAAGGGCTTCACCGTCTGGAATACAGAGGCTATGACAGCGCAGGCGTTTCCATGATCAACAAAGACGGAGAACTGTCTGTATACAAATCGAAAGGCAAAGTGTCGGCACTTGAGGCCTCGGTGGCAGACAAAGACATCAGCGGCACCATCGGCATAGCCCACACCCGCTGGGCCACCCATGGCGAACCCAACGCCACCAACGCCCATCCCCATTTCTCGCAGTCGAAAAACCTCTCATTGGTGCATAACGGCATCATAGAAAACTACAAATCGCTGCGCACCGAGCTCGAGAAACACGGCATGACCTTCTGCAGCGAGACAGATACCGAGGTACTGGTACAGCTGATAGAATACACCCAGAACACGCACGACTGCGACCTCTACACCGCTGTGCAGCTGGCTCTGAAGAGCGTCATCGGAGCCTACGCCATCGCGATCTTAGACAAGCGCAACCCCGACCAGCTGATATGCGCCCGCAAAGGCAGTCCGCTGATTATCGGCGTTGGCAGCAACAACGACAGCAAGGCCGGCAAGGCCGAATTCTTCCTGGGCAGCGACGCCACCCCCATCATCGAGTACACCAACAAAGTCATCTACCTGCAGGACGAGGAGATTGCCATCATGAATCGCGAAGGCGACTTGAAAATAACCAATCTCAGCAACGTCAAACAGACCCCTCAGGTCCACACGCTCCAGATGAACCTCGACGAGTTAGAGAAAGGCGGATACGCCCACTTCATGCTCAAAGAAATCTTCGAGCAGCCCTCCGCCATGCGCATCTGCACCAAAGGCCGCCTGAACATCGTAGACAAAGACGTGCTGCTGAGCGGCATTATCGACCACAAGGAGAAATTCGTCAACGCACGCCGCATCATCATCTGTGCCTGCGGAACATCATGGCACTCAGCACTCATCGGCAAATACTTCATCGAAGAAGCCGCCCAGATACCCGTCGAGGTAGAATACGCCTCGGAGTTCCGTTACCGCAACCCCGTCATCTTCCCCGACGACGTAGTGATAGCCGTGTCCCAATCCGGTGAAACCGCCGACACCCTGGCAGCCATCCAGCTGGCCAAGAGCAAAGGCGCCTTCCTGTATGGTATCTGCAACGTAATCGGCTCCTCCATCCCCCGCGCCACCGACAGCGGCACCTACCTCCACGT
>CAMNKG010000049.1 GCA_946542135.1 uncultured Bacteroidales bacterium | reverse complement strand
TCGTCGGCGCAGACCACCTGCATCGTGTGCGGTGCATTGGCGATGGGGTTGTTCTTCTCGTCGTACTTGCCGGTCATGATGTCGTCAATTTCCTGGCGGATGCTGATCATAGCGTCGCAGAAACGATCCAGCTCGCTGAGCGGTTCGCTCTCGGTGGGTTCCACCATCAGGGTGTTGTGCACCGGGAAGGCCACTGTAGGAGCGTGGAAACCGTAGTCATCCAGACGGCGTGCAATGTCGCCGACGCTGACCTTGAGGCTGAATTCGCTGAAGTCGACAATCATCTCGTGACCACACATGCCGTTCTTGTTGGTATAGAGAATCTTATAGTATTTCTGCAGGCGTGCACGCAGATAGTTGGCGTTGAGGATGGCGTGGCGTGTTGCCTCGGTAAGGCCGTTGCCGCCCAGCATCAGCAGATAGCCGTAGGTGATGGGGAACAGCAGCGCGTTGCCGAATGGAGCAGCAGCCATGGCGTTGCCCTTCTTGCCGCCCACCTCATAGAGGCAGTGCTTGGGCAGGAAGTCGAGCAGCTTCTCGCTGACAGCGATGGGGCCGACACCGGCGCCGCCGCCGCCATGAGGACCTGCAAAGGTCTTGTGCAAGTTGAGGTGGCACACGTCAGCACCCATATGTCCCGGGCTGGTCAAGCCCACCTGAGCGTTCATGTTGGCACCGTCCATATAGACGAGACCGCCGGCCTGGTGGATGATGTCGACGATTTCAAGGATGCCCTCTTCAAAGGCGCCGTGGGTCGACGGATAGGTAATCATGATGCAGCTCAGCGTGTCCTTGTACTGAGCCACCTTCTCTTTCAGGTCGTCGATGTCGACATCGCCGCGGTCGTTGCATTTCACAACCACAACCGTCATGCCGGCCTTGGCAGCCGATGCCGGGTTGGTGCCATGGGCCGAGGCAGGAATGAGACAGACGTTGCGTTCAGGGTGACCATTGTCGATGTGGTAGTTGCGGATGACGGTCAGACCGCTGTATTCGCCTGCCGAGCCTGAGTTGGGCTGCAGCGAAACGCCGGCAAAACCGGTAATGATGGCCAGCATATCTTCCATTTCCTTAATCATCTGTATGGAACCTTCGGCCTGGTCGGCGGGTGCGAAGGGGTGCACACCGGCGAAGCGGCTCCAGCTCAAAGGCAGCATCTCGGCAGCAGCATTGAGTTTCATGGTGCAACTGCCCAGCGGAATCATGGCGCGGTTCAGGCTCAGGTCTTTCACCTCGAGCTTCTTCATGTAGCGCATCATTTCGGTTTCGCTGTGGTATTTGTTGAATACGCTATGAGTCAAATATTTGCTGGTACGCAGCAACTCAGCGGGGATATCGCCGAAGGTGGTGCAGCAACCCTTGCCGCTGCATTGCAGCAGTTCGGGCTCTTTGCCTGCCGCCTTAGCCAGGACAGTGATGATGGCGTTGATGTCGTCTTTCGAGGTCGTCTCGTCGAGACTGATGCCGATGCATTCCTCGCAGATGTAGCGGAAGTTGATGCAATGGGCTTCGGCCACCTCGCGCACCTTGGCTGTCGGCACGGGGCACTGCAGTGCCAGCGTGTCGAAGAAGACGCGGTTGTGCTGCTTATAGCCGTATTTTTCAAGTTCTTTGGCCAGCACACCAGCCATGGCGTGGATGTTGGCGGCAATGTTATGGATGCCTTCCGGACCGTGCCATGCGGCATAGAATCCGCTCATGATGGCCTGCAGCGCCGAGGCAGTGCAGATGTTGGAAGTGGCTTTCTCGCGTTTGATGTGCTGCTCACGCATTCCCAGAGCCATACGCAAAGCGGGGTTACCTTTGACGTCGACGCTCCAGCCGATGATGCGGCCGGGGAAGCTGCGTTTGAAAGCCTCGGTGACAGCGAAGAAACCGGCGTGGGGACCGCCGAAGCCCATCGGCAGGCCGAAGCGCTGGTTGCAACCAAAGGCGCAGTCAGCACCCATCTCGCCGGGGGTCTTGAGCAGTGCCAGAGCCATCAGGTCTGTGGCCATACCGACAAAGATACCCAGTTCGTGGGCTTTGGCGATAAAGGATGTATAGTCTGTCACCTCACCGAATTGGTTGGGATACTGCACGATGGCGCCAAAATAGGTGTTGTCGAGCTGAACCTCAGAGGCTTTGCCGACCACAATCTCGATGCCGCGGGGAGCGGCATTGGTACGCATCACGTCGAGGGTCTGCGGGAAGATGCAGTCGTCAACAAAAATCTTGTGGACGTTCTCTTTCTGCTGTGCACGGCTGCGGCTGTTGAAGAACATAATCATGCATTCGCCGCCAGCGGTGGCTTCGTCGAGCAGCGAAGCGTTGGCCAAAGGCATTCCGGTCATGTCGCTGACCATGGTCTGGTAGGTCATCAGAGCCTCGAGACGGCCTTGGCTGATCTCGGTCTGGTAGGGCGTATAAGCTGTGTACCAGCCTGCATTTTCGAAAACGTTGCGTTGTATCACGGCAGGCGTGATGGTGTTGTAGTAACCCATGCCGATGTAGCTTTTGAACATCTTGTTCTTTTGGGCCAGGGCACGGCAGCGGTTCAGGAATTCGTATTCATTGATGCCGTCGGCGATGGGCATAGGCTTGTCGAGGCGGATGGCCTTGGGTACAGCCTTGTCAATAAGATCCTCCATCGAGGCAACGCCGATGGCTTTAAGCATTTTTTCTTCGTCAGCGGCTTTGGAAACGCCGTTATGGCGAGCGGTGAAATTATTAGTAATCATCGTATTGTTTGATTTATATTATTTTTTTTCTCGGTTTTTGAGACCACAAAATTACGAAAAAAAACACATACAGTGTTGAAAATAAAGAAAATTGTTTTTCTCAAAAAATGTTGTGTCTTGACGACGGTGGGCACTGATGGCATCAATGCAGGTGAACGCCAATGATATGCATGAATTCCTCACGTGTTTTGGGGTCTTTGAGGAATGCCCCTGTGAAGTCACTGGTCGTCGTGACGGAGTTCTGCTTCTGCACGCCCCGCATCGACATGCACATATGCTGGGCCTCGATGACCACGGCAACGCCTAACGGTTGCAGCGTGTTCTGTATACAGTCTTTGATTTGGCGCGTCAGCCGTTCCTGCACCTGCAGCCGACGGGAGAAAGCATCCACCACTCGTGGTATCTTGCTCAGTCCCACGATGGTGCCATTGGGGATGTAGGCAACGTGAGCCTTACCGACAAAGGGTACCATATGGTGTTCGCAAAGCGAGTAGAGCTCTATGTCCTTCACCACCACCATCTGCTTGTAGTCCTCGTGGAACATCGCCGAGCGGATAATCTCTTCGGGGTCAAGGTCGTAGCCAAAAGTGAAGAACAGCATGGCCTTGGCAATGCGTTCGGGACTTTTCAGCAGGCCCTCGCGTTCGGGATCTTCGCCCAGCAGGCGGATTATCTCTTTGTAGTGTCCGGCCAATTCGTCTACACACTTTTCATCGTATTGATCTATTTTCAGGTATCCTTTTTCCATTCGTTTCAAGGGTTTGGGTATTTAAGGTTAATTATTGTATTGTTTCATGTTTGTTTTTTGTGTTCCGCGGCGGCGCGGCATATAGCCGCCGAGGTTCTGTCATTCCACCTCGAGGAGGAGTCCTTTCAAGTACTCGCCTTCAGGGTGGAAGATGCTGACGGGATGGTCCATGGCGTGAGGCAGACGGCGCACGATGCGCACCGAACGGTGTGCGTTGGCTGCCGAGGTGAAGATCATGGTCTGGAAATCCTCAGCCGACACGGCCTGCGAGCAGCTGAAGGTCATCAGCAGACCTCCGACAGGCATGTGCTCCATGGCGCGCTGGTTGATGGCGCGGTAGCCGCGCAGGCCTTGCTGCAGCGAGCGGTGGTTTTTGGCAAAGGCCGGAGGGTCAAGGATGACGAGGTCAAAACGGCTGTCAGACGTGGCCAGATAGTCGAGCACGTCGGCCACGACACCCCGATGGGGGGCCGCATCGCCAAAGTTGCGCTCCACATTGCGGTTACATAGCGCTATGGCTTTCTTGGAGATATCGACAGTCTCCACATATGCTGCCCCTCCTTGCAGGGCTGCGAGCGAAAAACCGCCAGTGTATCCAAAGCAGTTGAGCACCCTACGGCCTGCGGCGAGGGCACCAACCTGATGGCGGTTCTCGCGTTGGTCGATAAAGAAACCGGTCTTCTGCCCTTCATAAAAGTTGACCATCAGCTTTATGCCATGCTCGACAACCTCCTGCTCGGCCTCCTCGCTGCCCCATATAAAGCCGTCGATGACGGGTTCTTGGACAATGTCTTTCTGCCGTGCTGCGGGAATGGTGGCGCTGCTTTTGTCAAAAACCGACACCAGCCCGTAGGGAGCCAAAAGTTCAGCAAAAAGATTGGTGAAGAGCGGAAACAGGCGGTGCATCCCGATGCTATGGGCTTGCATGACGAGCACACCGTTATACCAATCGCAGACCAGCCCCGGCAGTCCGTCGCCTTCGGCATGGACCATGCGGAACACATTGGTGCTCTTGTCGTCGAAAAAGCCCAGGCGCTTCCGGTAGTTCACGGACGAAAGAAGCCGTTGCCGGAAAAAGGCTTCGTCGACGACAGGGGTGTCGAACGAAAGGATCTTGCAGATAATGCTCTCTTGCTGGTAATGCCCCGTAGCAAGCCAATGGCCATGGGCATCTGCCACATCGACGAGGTCACCCTCGCTGGGGCTGCCATCGATGCGCGCCACGGCACCTGAGAAAAGCCATGGATGCCGGCGCTGCAGCGACCGTTCTTTGCCTGGCGCAAGTATGAGGCAGGGGCGTTTCATCGTTTCAGTTCTATAATGGTCTGTTGGGGATTGGCCGATTTGAACACGGCGTTGCCGGCCACCAGCACGTCGGCGCCAGCCTCGTAGAGCAGCGGAGCATTGGTGGTGTTGACACCTCCGTCCACCTCTATGAGGCATCCGGGATTCTTCCTGTCGCACAAGGTCTTGAGCTGACGCACCTTGGAATAGGTGTTCTCTATGAATTTCTGTCCGCCGAAGCCGGGGTTGACAGACATAAGCAGCACCATGTCGCACAGCTGTACGGTGTCTTCAAGCAGCACCACAGGCGTGTGGGGGTTGAGCACAACGCCAGCCTTCATGCCGGCATCTTTGATGGCATGGAGGGTACGGTCCAGATGGGTGCAGGCTTCGTAGTGCACCGTGAGGATGTCGGCGCCGGCATCGCGAAAATCGTTGATATAGCGGCCAGGGTCAAGAATCATCAGGTGGACGTCGAGGGGCTTGCGGGCATGTTTTTTGATATGTTTCACGACGGGCTGCCCAAACGAGATATTGGGTACGAACATGCCGTCCATGACATCGACATGGAGCCAGTCGGCAGCGCTCTCGTTGAGCATCTCAATGTCGCGCTGCAGGTTGCCGAAATCGGCCGAAAGAAGCGAGGGGGATAGTAGGTGCATGCGTTAGGATGGTGTTTTATAGTTTTGTTATCTTTGGTCTAAAACAAAATAAAGCAAGGGCATTACAGTTTCAGTTTTTCGAAATTGCGGCCATAGACGCCCTGGGTCTTGGACACCGAGACAAAGGCGTTGTCGTCGATGCGGTGGATAACCTGCATCACGTTGGGCTTGTCCGTTTTGTGTGCCATGACGATGAGCACCTGCTGGGGCTGGTGGCTGAAACCGCCTTCGCCGTCGAGCAGCGTCACGCCGCGGCCTATCTCTTTGGTGATGGCGTCGCCGATTTCCTTGTTGCGTGTCGAGAACACCATGATCTGGTACGATTGCTTGTTACCGTCAAGCACCATGTCGAGGACATAGGTCATCGTGACCATGACGATGTAGCCATAGACGACATTGGTGATCTCGTGCGACACGAAATAGGAGCTGCCGATGATGAAGATGTCAAGATACATAATCACCTTGCCGGGCGAAACGTTGTAGAACTTCGACACTATCAGCGCGATGATGTCAGTTCCGCCACTGTTGCCACCCATCGAGAAGGTGAGGCCGATGCCACCGCCGCAAAGGGCGCCACCGATAATGGCGCACATGAAGGGGTCAAAAGCCATTTTCCCGTCAACCAGGAAAAGTTTGCCGACGTCGAGACCTTGCTGCCAGATAATGAAAAACAGCGACGACATGACGATACCGTAGATGGTGTTGGCTCCGAACTTGGAGCCCAGCACCTTGAAGCCGACGGCCAACAGGATGCCGTTGATGATGAAGTTCAGCACACCGATGGGCAGCGGTATGTGGGCCGCTATGTTTAGCACCGACGATATACCGCTTACGCCGCCGCCAACAATCTGGGCGGGCAGCATGAAGGCCGACCACGCGAAGGTGTAGACGGCTATGCCGAATGTGATGACCACATAGGAAAGTATCAGCTTGGATTTTTTCTGGAAGATATGCATTCTTGAGTTTATTGTTGGTAAGAGAAATATTTTCAGATAGATAATGTATCGTTGGCGCTATGCCTTGGGGCCATAGTACCGGGCGCCGAAGATGGATGACCCCAAGCGTATCAGCGTGGCGCCTTCCTCGATGGCGATAGTGTAGTCGCCACTCATGCCC
This sequence comes from uncultured Bacteroidales bacterium, assembly GCA_946542135.1. Taxonomy (GTDB): domain Bacteria; phylum Bacteroidota; class Bacteroidia; order Bacteroidales; family P3; genus Colimorpha. The sequence continues at coordinate 6,134 of CAMNKG010000049.1, read as the reverse complement.
ATTGAGATTTCGCAGAACTCGGGCTTGTCGGCAAAGAGGGTGGCTTTCAGTTGGTCGAAGATGGCTTTCAGATGGCGGAACTCGCTGCGCACCTGTTCTTTGTCGTCGGTCTGCGATGCCATGCCCATCACGCCGCACACCCTGACGTGCGGGAGCGCCGGCATGGCGGTCAACGAGGACAGCTCGTCGACGCCGAAACCGAACTTCGTCTCTTCGCGGGCTATATGGAATTGCAGCAGCACATCGACCGTGCGGCCCACTTTGGCAGCGGCATGTTCCACGGCCTCAAGATGTTCCAGCGAGTCGACACCATGAATCATCTTGACGAAACCGATATAGTATTTGAGTTGCTTGGGTTGCAGATGCCCTATAAAGTGCCATTCGACATCCTCTGGCATCTCGGCGTGCTTGTCGCGCAGCTCGGTGGCATAGTTCTCGCCAAAGAGACGCTGCCCCGCATCGTAGGCTTCGCGCAGCATTTCCACCGGCTTGGTTTTCGACACGGCTATCAGTCTGACCGTCGCCGGAAGGGTGGATTTTATTTCCTTTATTTTCTCACTAATCATGATTGCAGTGTGTAGTAGTCTATTGTTCGGACGTTGTCCTAATTTTTTATAACGCAACAAGTGAATATATATTTTTTATGCACAATATTTTTTTCAGATGGACGTTAAAAAAGACCATAAGCAACAGCAAAGCATTGCTGTTACTTTATCCAACAACCACATCTTCAATTTATTGCATTATGATAGTCTGCATCGCCGAGAAACCCAGTGTCGCCAAAGATATCGCTAAAGTGTTGGGTGCTACCACATCCCACGATGGCTATATGGAAGGCAACGGATACCAGGTCACCTGGACCTACGGCCATCTCTGCACCCTGAAAGAGCCGCAAGACTACACCGAGATGTGGAAACCCTGGGCGCTCAGCCGTCTGCCGATGATACCGCAACGCTTTGGCATCAAACTCATCGCCGACAAAACCTACGAACGTCAGTTTCACGTCATTGAGACGCTCATGCAGAAGGCCGAACGCATCGTCAACTGCGGCGATGCCGGCCAGGAAGGTGAGCTCATCCAGCGTTGGGTCATGCAGAAAGCTGCCGCACGCTGTCCGGTGCAGCGGCTGTGGATTTCATCGCTCACCGAACAGTCAATACGCGATGGTTTTCAGAACCTTAGACCGCAGGACGAGTACCAGTCGCTCTACGAAGCAGGCCTATGCCGCGCCATCGGCGACTGGCTGCTGGGCATGAATGCCACGCGTCTCTACACGCTCAAGTATCGCACCGAGCGCGGCCAGGTGCTCAGCATCGGACGCGTGCAGACGCCTACCTTGGCGCTCATCGTCAACCGACAGGCGGAAATCCAGAATTTCAAACCCGAACAGTACTGGGTGCTTTCCACCATCTACCGCGACACCCTCTTCACCCTTCAGGGCGACAGCGATAGCGATGACGATGCCGACACTGAGAATGCCGCCAATGCCAAGAAATCGCCTCGGGGTCGCATCACCGACGCCGAACAGGGCCGTCGCGCCCTCGCCGCCATCGAAGGTCAGGACTTCGAAGTCACCGCCATAAGCAAAAAAAACGGCAACGAAGCGCCGCCCCGCCTCTTCGACCTCACCAGCCTGCAGGTGGAATGCAACAAAAAATTCAGCTTCTCGGCCGACGAGACGCTGAAATACATTCAAAGCCTCTACGAAAAGAAACTTACCACCTATCCCCGTGTCGACACCACATACCTCAGCGACGACATCTATCCCCGCTGTCCCGCCATTCTCAAAGGTCTGCTCCCCTACGCGTCGCTAACAGCGCCTCTGCTTTCCAAAACGCTGCCCAAGAGCAAGAAAGTGTTCGACAACAGCAAGGTGACCGACCACCACGCCATCATCCCCACCGGCGAAAACCCCAGCAACGGCGACCTCACGCTCAACGAGAAGAGGGTCTACGACCTGGTGGCTCGCCATTTTATCGCGGTCTTCTATCCCGACTGCAAGGTGGCCACCACCACCGTGACGGGCAAGGTGGAGTGCCGCCCCGACGACGACAAAAAGAAAGGGGAACGCCTGATGTTCAAAGCCTCAGGCAAGCAGGTGACCCATCCCGGATGGAGGGTCTGCTTCGGCAAATGGGTGGAAGACAACGGCAGCTGGCATGTGGAGAAAAAAACGGTTTCCGACGACGAGGAGGAGAAAAAGGAGGACACCAAGATGCTGCCGGCTTTCGTCAAGGGCGAACGGGGTCCTCACTCCCCTACCCTTTCCGAAAAATGGACCACGCCGCCAAAGCCCTACACCGAGGCCACCCTTCTCAGGGCCATGGAGACGGCAGGTCGCTTCGTGGACAACGACGAGCTTCGCGATGCGCTGAAAGAGAACGGTATAGGACGCCCGTCGACGCGTGCCGCCATCATCGAAACCCTTTTCAAAAGAGGCTACATCAGCAAGGCGCGCAAGGCACTCTACCCCACCGAAACGGGCATCCACCTCATAGGTTTGATACATGAGGAGTTGCTGAAAAGCGCCGAACTTACGGGCCAGTGGGAGAAGAAACTACGTGAGATAGAAGCCCATAAGTACGACGCTCGACAATTCATAGAAGAGTTGAAACAGATGGTCAGCCAGATTGTGGCCGACGTGATGCGTTCTTAGCCTGCTGACTGCACAACGCACCCTTGCGGCCGGGGTCAGATCATCTGCAGATAATTGACCTCCTGCTGGGTGAGTTCGCGCACATGACCGCGCGGCAGGTCTTTCTTGGTCAGGCCGGCAAAGACCGAACGGTCCAGTTTCACCACCTCATAACCCAGATGTTCAAAGATGCGGCGCACGATGCGGTTCTTGCCGGAATGCAACGCCACGCCTACCACACAGCGGTCCTTGCCGCCGTCCTGGTACTGCACGTCGTCGACAGCTATGGGGCCGTCTTCCAGTTCTATGCCCTCAATCATGCGTTTCATGTCGGCCGGAGCCACGGGGTGATCACATTGCACCTGGTATATCTTATAGATCCGCGACGAGGGATGCGTCAACTTGCGGGCCATCTCGCCGTCGTTGGTAAAGAGCAGCAATCCGGTGGTGTTGCGGTCCAGACGTCCCACAGGGTATATGCGTTCCTTGCAGCAGTTCTGCACCAGCGTCATCACGGTGTTGCGGTCATGCGGATCGTCGACGGTGGTAATATAGCCCTTGGGTTTGTTGAGCAGGAAATAGCGCTTGGCTTCGCTATGGAGCACCTCGCCACCATAGCTGACCACGTCGCCTTCTTTCACCTTGAAACCCAGCGTGGTGATTACCTCACCATTGACCGAGACGGCACCGGCCTGTATCAGCTTGTCGGCATCGCGGCGCGAGCAGATACCTGCATTGGAGATGTACTTGTTGAGGCGGGTCGTGCCGTCATATTTGGGCTCGGGAGGTGCCTGGCGGTTCTTGCGACGGTTGATTTTGTTCTGGATGATGTCTTCTGAGCCTTTCAGACGCTTGACTTTAGTGAATTTTTTGTTGTTTGTTTTTTTGTAATTGTCATCATTCTCGCCATAGGGGCGACTGCCGCGCTCGTGATCATCGGCAGCAAACGTGTTGTTGCCGATGCGGCGACGGGTAGCCGACGAGCGAGTGCGACTGTTCCAAGATTCCTGACGACGTTTTTTTCTTTCTTCTTCCATGAGAATTAGTTTTGTTAGTAAGTTAGTGTATATTGGTAAAAAGTAGTCTTTTGTTGGATCATACACCAAAATGAAGGACATAGGGTCCTTTGTTTTCAAGGGCTTGAGTGTCAAGAACGACAGCCACTTCTTTGGCCATGAGCAGGAAGATCTGCAGGTTGTTGTCGCGAAGCCAGCGGATGGCATCAACGTCCTCTCGACACGCCATAGCAAACATCAGGTTGCAGCGGTGGGTGGCCTGGCCTATCCAGACGCGGGCTTTGTCCTCACCGTCGATGGCGTTAGAGAGAATGGCCAGCCATGCATAGTGGTGTCCGAAGAGCCACTTCATGGCTTCGACATCGCCCCTGATGGCATTGGAGAAGGCTGCCAACTCGGGGTAGCCATTGTTCATCAGCCAACGGAAAAAGTCTTTCCGTCCGGCTATGCTCTTCACCAATGCCAGGAGTATCTTGATGTCATATTGTTCCAATCCCATGGCCATAATGGCGCTATTTTCAGTGACTTATTGACGTATCTTGGCACCAAGCTGTGTCTCGAAGTTCTTCTGCAGCTTGGCCATAACAGCTTCTATCTGTTTGTCGTTAAGTGTTTTGTCCGGGTCTTGAAGGATGAAGCTGACGGCATACGACTTGTAGCCGTCGGCGATGCCTTTACCCTGATAGACATCGAAGAGCGACACCTTGTGCAACAGCTTTTTCTCGGTGTTGCGGGCCACGGCTTCAATCTCGGCAAAGGTAACCTTCTTGTCGATCACCAAGGCAAGGTCGCGACGCACCTCGGGATATTTGGGTATGTCGGTGAAAGTGACGTCTTTGCGGGGGAACGACTTCAGCAGAAGATCCCAGTCGATATCGGCGTAGAATACCTCCTGACGGCAGTCCATGCGCTGCAGTTCCTGACGGGCGATGCGGCCCACAACGGCGAGCTGCTTGTTGTTGTCCTTGAAGCGATAAGCCAAGCCCTCGGCGAGGAAATGCTCGGTCGACGGCACGGTCTGCAGACGATCCATGGGCACACGGAGACGGTGCAGGATGTTGACAAGATGTGCCTTGATGTCGTAGAAATCGACAGGTTGGCTCTTTGCGCGCCAGCTTTCGCCATGCTGGGCGCCGGTCATAAAGAGGGTCAGGTGCTGGGTTTCAGTGTAGCGTTTGGTGACTGACGTTTCGGCTGCTGCCGCGTCGGCATCCAGGTCGTTTTTCACATAGCTGCGGCCAAACTCGTAGATTTTCTGGTCGAAAATCTTGTGGTTCATATTGTAGACGATGCATTCCAGACCGCTATAGAGCAGGGTCTGACGCATCACGTTGAGCTCCTTGGAGAGGGGGTTGAGAATGGCCACGCAGCGTTGCTCGGGGAAGTCGGGATTGTTGGCGTAGTAGCTGCTCTTGGTCAGCGAGTTGTTCATGATCTCGTTGAAGCCGTTGAAGCTGAGGTAGTCGCAAGCGAGGTTTTTCAAACGCTGCGGATTGGGTTTGACGCCATAGGCCAGACAGCTGTTGAGACGCTCGTCGAACTCTATGTTGTTGTAGCCATAGATGCGCATGATTTCTTCCACCACGTCGCATTCGCGATAGACGTCGACCTTGCAGGTGGGTATGCGCAGCGTCATGCCTTGCTCGTCTTCTTTGGCTATCTCGATGTCGAGCGAGCGGAGGGCGGTGCGGATGATGTTGCGGGGTATCTCTTTGCCAATCAGGTTGGCAACGCGTTCAAAGTTGATGTCGACAACGGCTTTCTCAATGGGCTTGGGATAGAGGTCGACGATGTCGCCGCAAATCTCGCCACCGGCCAGCTCAGCCACCAGATGGGCTGCGCGGCGCAGTGCCCAGAGGGTGATGTTGGGGTCGCAACCACGTTCGTAGCGGAACGAGGCGTCGGTCTTGAGACCATGACGCTTGGAGGTCTTGCGGATGCTTACGGGATTGAAGTAGGCACTCTCAATGAAGATGTTGTGGGTCTCCATAGTCACGCCCGACTGTTCGCCGCCAAAGACGCCGGCGATGCACATCGGCTGAGGACCATTGCCCGTGCCGGCGTTGCAAATCATCAGGTCGCGGGCATCGAGTTTGCGTTCCACGCCGTCGAGGGTGACAAAGGGCGTGTCTTGAGCCAAACGGCGCACGACCACCTTGCCGCCGTCGATGCGGTCGGCATCGAAGGCATGAAGGGGCTGCCCCACCTCCATAAGGATGAAGTTGGTGATGTCGACGATGTTGTTGATGGGGCGCAGACCCACGGTGCGCAGCTTGTCCTTGAGCCAGTCGGGGGATTCCTGCACATGGACGTTGCGAATGGTCAATCCGCTGTAGCGCGGGCAGAGCTCCGGTTCCTCAACGACGACCTGGATGGGCTGTGCGCCGGTCGTCGTAGGATGCTGGTTGACGGAGATATTCTCATCGACGGCAGGCCATTGGATGGCGAGTTGTTCGCCGTCGGGATGGCGTGTGTTGAGGACG
>CAMNKG010000048.1 GCA_946542135.1 uncultured Bacteroidales bacterium | reverse complement strand
ATTGCGGCGCTGGCCTACCACGCCGGCATCGACAACAAAGAGCGCGACAAAAGGCAGCAGCAATGGACCACGTCGACCGACGGTGTCATGGTGGCCACCAATGCCTTCGGTATGGGCATCGACAAAGCCAACGTGCGCTTTGTTGTTCATTTGGACCTGCCCGAATCGCCCGAAGCCTACTTTCAGGAAGCCGGTCGTGCCGGACGCGACGGACGGAGGTCCTACGCCGTCATCCTCTACAACGACAACGACGTCGCCATGCTGAAAGAAGGACTGGAGCGCGACTTCCCGCCCGTCAGCTACATCAAGAACGTCTACCGAGGCATCTGCAACTACTACCAGGTTCCCGTTGGTGCCGGTCTCGACAGCCACTACGATTTTCAGCTCGAAGCCATCTGCCAAAGCTACAACTTCGAGCCCTACATGCTCTTCAGCGCCCTGAAATTCCTGGAACGCGAAGGACTGGTTGCGCTGCCCGAACATGCCGAGCTGCAGTCGCGTCTCTTCATTCTCATAGGCAAAGAGGAGCTCTACCGCTACCAGGTGGCGCACCAACAGCAAGGCGACATGATTGCCACCATCTTGCGCCTCTATGGCGGCCTGTTTACCGATTTCATACCCATAGGGGAAAAACTGATAGCACAGTATTGCGGCACCACGGAGACCAACGTCATCAACATGCTGCAGGAGTTGCATCGCCTTCAGATTGTCGACTACCAGAAAAGGACCACCCACCCCCAGATAGTGTTCACCGCGCCCCGCATCGATGTCAAAGATCTCGTCATCAGCGAGCAGAACTATGCAAAACTGCGACAAGCCTCCTGGCAACGGCGACAGGCCATCATACAGTATGCCAGCAACGACAAGGAGTGCCGCTCGCGGCAACTCCTACACTATTTTGGCGAGACTGCGCAAAGCGACTGCGGCTGCTGCGATGTATGCCTGCGCCGCCATAAAGAAAGGACGTCAAACCCTGACGCCTTGCACGACGACGAGCAGCAACAGATTATGGCCGCCCTCGCCGACACGGCACTCAACATCAAGCAGCTGGCGCAGCAACTGCCCAACATAGACCGCGAGCGGCTCGCCACCATAGTGCGCGAACTGCTCGACCAAAAGAAACTCACGATGGATCAAGATTTCCGCATCAGCTGCAACTCACGGTAAAGGCGAGAGAGCGGCAACCCCATGACGTTGTAATAGCAACCGTCGATGCGTTCCACTCCCACCATGCCAATCCATTCCTGAATGCCATAGGCACCCGCCTTGTCGCGGCATGTGCCCATATCCACATAGTGTCGAATCACCTCATCGCTAAGCTGACGGAACCACACCGTGGTGTGCTCCGTAAACACCACCTGCTTGAGAGGCGACCGCAGGCAGACACCGGTGTAAACGCTGTGCGCCTCGCCCGACAGCGAACGGAGCATCCTTATCGCCTCGTCGTCGCTGTGCGGCTTGCCCAACACTTGGCCGCGGTGCGCCACGATGGTGTCCGCCGTCACCAGTATTTCGTCCTCAGCCAACGGAAGTTGGTAGCCACGTGACTTCAGCATTGCCAGTCCGGCCGAAACCAGCTCGACCTGTGTGTCAGGTTCCATCTTCTCGTCAACGTCCACATCCACAAAACGGACAGGGAAACCCAGCTGCGCCAGCAGCTGACGGCGTCGCGGCGATTTGGAAGCAAGGAGAAGCGTAGGTATAGCTGCCATCTCAGAAATCTCCCACGCGGCTGTTGCCGGTGGTATTGCCGCCTTTAGACGGCTTGCCGGCCTTGAAATTCATCTGATTAGCCACTTTGCCTTCCTGGTCGTACCATACCCATTTGCCGTCCTTCTCGCCGTCGGAGAAAGAGCCCAGTTCTTCCGGTTTGCCGGCGCTGTTATAACGCTCATAGCGGCCGTGCCAGGCGCCGTTCTTGTAATGGGCGCGTATCTCAATCTTGCCGTTGGGGTAGTAGCGGACCTCTTCGCCGTGCTTTTCGTCGTTGAGGAAGTTCATCACATAGCGAGGTCTACCGTCGTCATAGAAGCCTTTCCATTCGCCCTGTTTCTTGCCTTTGTGGAAAGAGCCCACATAGTCGATGCGACCGTCTTCATACCATGCCGTCCATTCACCCTCCTCCATGTTGGCCACGTATTTGCCTTCGTGGAGTTTGCGTCCCGACTCGTACCACGTCGTCCAGCGGCCGCTTTTGTTGCCGCGCTCGTAGGTACCCTCGCGCCATTTTTCGCCGGTCTCGTAATAATAGGTCCAGGTACCCGATTCGAGGCCCTGCTCGTAGTAACCACGGATGCCCAGCTTGCCGTTGGTGCGCCAATAGAAGAGCCATTCGCCCTGCTGGTCGCCGTTTTGGAGGGAGCCTTTCATGTCGAGCTGACCGTTGTCCAGCCACCAAGTAGCTGGGCCGTTGAGTTCGTTGTCCTTGTAGGTGCCCTCAAACTTGAGCTGTCCGTTTTCGTGCCATTCGCGAGTGGCACCTTGTTTGACGCCCTTGACGAAGGGAATCTCCTCCTTCTGCTGGCCGTTGGCGTACCACGACTTGTAGGAGCCCTGTTTCATGCGGTTGACGATGAGCACCTCGCTTTTCAGAGTGCCATCGTGGTACCATTCGCGGCAGTAACCGTTGTCGTAGTTTTCCACGGCACATTTGGCGCCGTCGTCGTAGAATACGTTCCAGGTACCCACCTTTTCGCCGCGGTTGTTGTACTCGCCCTGCTGGTAGACCTTGCCGTTGGGGTGCCACCAAGTCCAGGTGCCCGTGCGGACACTGTCGTCGGTCATCAGGCCTTCCACAGCTGCATGCTGCTTGTCGGCATCATAAAATTTCTGGTACCGTAACTGGCCTTGCGCCGCAAGCGCGAGGCAACAAGCTGTCATGAGGAGAAAAAATTTGTGCATGGATAGAGGGACTTAAGGGTTATTCAGAATATACAAAACGTAGCCGTATCGGCTTGTTGCCCGTGGCGTTAGGGTCATAGCCGTTCAGTACGGTATGCGCTGCCGACGAGCGCCGTGCATTGAGGACGAGGAGGGTGCCGCGGTCGCGGCCGCTGCTCATGATTTTCTGCAGATGCTGGGTGACGCGGATGCGGTAGCAGTTCTGCTCGCTGTTGTAGGTGCCGTCGTAGCCCTGGTAGGTATAGACATCATACATGTCGGGGATGGGAGCCACGGTGCTGTCGTTGTAGTACTTATGAGCCGCGATAAGGTCTGGTTTGGTATTCATGGCGATATCCGCCACAGGCAGCAGCAGCTCCGCATAGTGGATCACGGCATAGGGGTGTGCCTCGACAAACTGGCGCACGAAGGCGTCGAAACTGATTTTGACGTTGGTGCCTCCCATCGGGCTGAGGTATAGGTAGCGAGAGCCGTCGATGGAGTCGAGACGGTTGCTGTTGAAGGTCGCCAGCGGACCGTTATAGTAGTTTTTGTATTGGCTGAAGTGAGTGGCAGTCTTGCCCACCACAAACTCGTAGTCGCGGTCGATGGTCTCGCCATCATTGCTGTATTTGAAATAAACAGCCAGACGCGTAGCGGCGGCGGCGAGATTGACGGTGATCATGGTCGGATTCCCGTCGTTCACCAAGCGAATGCGCAAGCCCTTCGAAGCCTCCAGAAACTCCTGGGCAGAAGCATAGCGGCGGTTGTTCAGCAGCTGGTTGAAACTGTCGTCCAGTTTCAGGTGCACCACCATCGTGTCGGCGTCTGCCAGTCTGACGACACCGTTGAAATAGCAGTTGGTACCCACTGCAATCGACGAGTCGGCGTAGTATGCCGAATCCGTCATAATGCCCCGAGCCAGCTGGTAGACCTCGAAATGGAGGTTGTGGAACGCCTTCGACGCCGACGTCGCGGAGTAGATGTCGGTAACAGCAAACGAGAGCACCACCGAGTCGATGGTACAATGCTCGTCAAATTCCACATCGCCGCTTGAGGGCACCACCTGGGAGTAGAGTATCGCTTCGGAGTTGCCGAACACCGCATCGCTGTAGCATCCAATCAGGGCAGACGATTGCCCCGAGGTGAGCAGCGAGGTGTCAAAAACGGTGTAAGCCACGCCGTAAGCCGTGTCCAGCGTGCCATTGTAGTAGGTAGCGGGATCCTGCAGTTCCAGTCCAATATCAGTCTCCTCCTCGCTGCAGGCCGACAGGCAGGCAGCCAGCGCCAGCAGCAGTAGCGACAAAAGAGACGTCGATGACGAAAAAAGAATATTACGCTTCATAAGTCAGAGTAAAAAGCTGTTGCGATAGATAATGTCAAGTGGCAGCTATCAGTTGTTGATGTTGCTGCCGATGATTGTGTCGTAAAGTTTGTTGATTTGATCGTAGAAAACCGCGCGGTCGGGGTTGTATTCGACGACATGTTTTTTGTTTTCGCGTGCGAAGGCCACCAGCTCGGCGTTGGCTTTAGGCGAGGCAATGACGATGCCGTGGGCATAGGTGATAGCCGCCTTGGTGAGCGTCATATAGTCCAGATTTTCGAAGAGGCGGAGGTCTTTGGCGGTGGCGCCGTCGGCCTTGAGTTTGCGTTCCATGTCGGGTCCGAAGGAGCCTTCGAAGGCGTCGTCGGTGAGCGAGAACACCGTTTTAGTGCCCGAGAAGAAAGCGTTCTCCTTGTTGATGCGTCGGAGATAGAATGGTATCATGCACGAGAACCAACCCGTGAAGTGAATCAGATGCGGTTGCCAAGCCAGTTTGCGAACAGCTTCGAGGGTGCCACGACCGAAGAAGAGGATACGTTCGTCGTTGTCGGTGCAGAAGACGCCCTTGTCGTCGAAAAAGCCCTTGTGGCGAGTGAAGTACTCTTCGTTGTCGATGAAGTAGACCTGCATACGTGCTGTAGGGATGGAGCCGACCTTGATGATGAGTTGGTGGTCGGCGTTGTTGACGATAAGGTTCATGCCGGAGAGGCGGATGACCTCGTGGAGTTGGTTTTTTCGTTCGTTGACATTGCTGAAGCGAGGCATAAAGACACGGATTTCCCGGCCTTTTTCCTGTACATAACTGGGCAGATAGCGACCAATATAAGAGCTCTCGCTTTCAGGCACAAAAGGCATAATTTCCTGATTGACAAAAAGTATTCTTCCCTTTCCCATAATTGAAAATAATCTATATAAAATGCAAAAATACGAAAAAAAATCGATAACAAGTTCTCACTCAAAAAAAATATTACTATCTTTGCTCCATGAACAGTGCGGGAGACTTTTGTTTATCTTTTTCTTTTTCATAACATTATACACATGCCGAACGATTATGCTTTCAAAGAAAACGAAATTCCCTACCTCAACAGGGCAGAGCAGTATTGCGCGCAAAACGAGCAATGCCGTTCGGCCGTCATGGACAAGCTGGCGTTGTGGGGCGCCCACCACGATTTGGCCGAGAAGATTGTCGACTATCTTGTGAAAAACGACTTTATCAACGAGACACGCTACTGCCTCACCTACAGCGAGTCCAAGCTGCACTTGCAGAAATGGGGCCGCATCAAGATTGCCTACCAGCTGCGTGCCAAGCGCATCGAGAAGAAAAAAATCGACGAGGCGCTGCAGCATCTCGACCCCGAGCAGTACCGTGACACCCTGTACCAGCTTGCCGTCGACAAGAACGCGACCCTCCACGAGGACGACCCGCGGAAGCGGCAAGCCAAGCTGGTCTCCTTCCTCAGTTCCCACGGCTTCGAGATGGACGAAATCATGACCACCCTCGGTCAGCTCAACGGCAAAGAACAAAACCAAAAATAAATACATCATGACAAAAAAAGTACTCTTAATGGCCGCTGTCGCCCTTATGGCACACGCCGCAGCCTATGCCGACAACGACCCCGTTGTGCAGGGCGACAACACCGTAGCCCTCGCCGCCGATGACGACTCCACCCAGAAAAAGCAGGGAACGTGGACCACCTCGTCGACACCCGCGCTGAAGATCAGCGAGTTCATGTTCAACAACTGGTCCTCTTCCGGCAACTCGCAGATTGACGTCACCGGAACTTTTTTCGGCAACTACAAATACACCCACCCGCGCTATGTGTGGGACAACATCGTCGACCTGGCCTACGGCTACGCCTGGCAAGACCTTGACAACACCGACACCACCGCCGGTGGGCGCTTCGAGACGCACCGCAAGAGCAACGACAAGATAGACCTCACCTCGTCGCTGTCGTGGAAAGCCTACAAAGACTGGGGCGCCAGCTTCACAGCCAACTTCAAGTCGCAGTTCGGCCACGGCTACGAGTACAACGGCATCGGCGAAGCCGCCGAGCTCACCAAGAAGAAAGTCTCCGGCTTCATGGCTCCCGCCTACCTCACCACCGCCCTTTCCTTCGAGCACAAGAAAGCCAACTGGTCTGTGTCGTTGTCGTTCCTGACTGGCAAGACCACCTTCGTTCTCGACGACACCCTCATCGTGCACGGCTACAACTACGGTGTCATACAGGACGACGCCTTCGACCCCAACGACCCGAGCACCTTCAGCAAGATCAACCATGTGTATTTCGCCCTTGGTAGCTATGTCAAGGCGCAGTATCTGAAGAAAGACATCGTCAAGAACCTCGACCTCTACACGCGCTTAGAGCTCTTCTACGACTACAAGAAGCCCAAGAATATGAGCTGGGACGACCTCAGCAAGACCAAATACACGCCCGCCTTGAACGCCGACGGCACGCCGTACGACGACCTGGCCAGCTTCAACTGGTTGCGCAAGCGCGCCTTCGAGACCGACCTCGACTTTGAGTTGAAACTCGACTACAGATTCTCCACGTTCCTTTCCGCCAATTTTGCACTGAATCTGAAATGGGACACCGACTTCAGCGGCATCGGCAAATGGGGCCACTGGCAGGTGTACCAGATGGCTGGCATCCAGATCTTCTTCAACTGGAAGACCCCGAAAAGCTGAACTACCGCGCCCGGCATGACCTCATGACGCCCTATTCTGCGGCATAAGTTCTTATACCAAAATCCCCAAGCGGCGATTCCGCTTGGGGATTTTTTATGCCGAAGAGGTTTTGTCGCGGCAAGCGCGTGATGACGCGGCATACACACGCCTCCACAAGGGAGCATGGGTGGAAATACCTTCTATTGCCTCGAGGAGTGCCGCAAACTACAATTGGAGGACAGCAAACTACAATTGGAGAGCAGCAAACTACAATTGGAGGTTTTCTATACAATATATAATACGGGACGCCAGGGGCAGGCTTCCCCGAAAACAGAGTAGCCGTCGGGGGATTCGAATGCAAGTGCTATCAGAGTGGGAATCAATCGTAAAAGGCGATATGGCAGAGGCTCATAGGGCGGAGACCGAGCAGCTGGGCGGCGGAGCCGGCGTTGACGGCGAGCTGCAGATAGCCCGTGTGCGACACTGTCAGCAAGAGGTTGCCCATACGCACGTCGTTATAATGGCGACTTACGGTGCGCAACACTCCGATGCCGGTACGGTTGTCGATGCTTGCCGTGAAACGACGACCGGCGCGTGCGGCCTCGAAATCGTCGTAGCGCACGTTCAAGATGGCGTTGCCATACTTGTCGATGGCGGTGACGGCGACGGCGATGCTGGTGCCGTCGACGGGCGTCATGGGCGACCGCAGCAGCTTGAACATCTCGACGGGCTGCCCCAACGACAGCACGTCGGCGCCCTGCGCCAAGGCGGCGGCGACGCCGCAGAAGAGGTCGTAGGCGAGAAAGGTGTAGGAGACAGACCCTTCGGGCAAGGGCAACCACACTGCTTTGTCGGGTGCCTCTTCCAACGCCCACGACAGGGGACGCGTCTCGCTGCTGATGAGATACTGTCCGTGGTACTGCACCAACACGGGCTGCGGCAGATAGCGCGAAACGCCCTCCTGCACCGTCAGCTCGCGCTGCGTGGGGTCGCAGCCGGCATCGATGATATGGATGGTTCCGGCCGGAAAAGAGAGACACCCCTGGCGGATAAGCTGCATCAAGGTCACCATGTCGTTCCAAGTCTGCTCGTGGCTCAGATCGATGATGCGCACGTCGCTGATGAGGCAGCATAAGCGTCCTTTGACACGGGCGGCAAAATAATCGCGGGTGCCCCAGTCGGTGGTGAGAGTTACTATAGGTGCTGACATGATCAAGATGTATTATAAAACATTTCTTCCCAGCGTCTTACAGCGACGGCGCTAGTCAAAATCCGAATACAAAAATACGAAAATCGGAGAGGTAGACCAAATTTTTTGTCGCCGGCAGCTATTTTTTGTATTTTTGTTCACACCATTGTGATGCTCCGCAATCGGGCATCGTCCTTATTATCAACTCTATGAAACGATTAAAAGCATTGGGTCTACTGCCCAAAATCATCATCGCCATTGCTTTGGGCATCGGCTGCAGCTTCTTCTTTCCGGGCTGGGCGGTAAGGATCTTCCTCACGCTCAACTCCATTTTCAGCAACTTTCTGGGGCTCTTCATACCGCTGCTAATCGTCGGCCTGGTGGCTCCCGGCATCGCCGACCTGGGCAAGGGAGGCGGCAAGCTGCTGCTGATTACGGTAGCGATAGCCTACGTTTCGACCATTGCGTCGGGCACATTCACGCTTGGGGCTTGCACGCTGGCGTATCCCCACATGCTGGGCGACGGCATCGGCGCCATGGCCGACACCGACATGAGCAGCACGCTACAGCCCTACTTCACCATCGAGATGCCGCCATTCCTATCGGTGACCTCGGCGTTGGTGCTGGCCTTCATCCTGGGGCTTACGGCAGCCGTCATCGAAGGCCACGCCGTGCGCGACCTGCTGACCGACGCCAAGGATATCGTGACGCTGATCATCACCAAGGTCATCATACCGTTCCTGCCCATCTACATCTTCGGCATTTTCCTGCACATGGGCGCCGACGGCCACATAGCGCCGATATTGGCTATGTTCGTCACCATCATCCTGTTCATCTTCGCCCTCCACGTCACCGTGCTGGTGGCACTCTTCTGCATTGCGGGCCTCATCACCCACAAGAACCCCTTCAAGGCGTTGGTCACGATGCTGCCGGCCTACGTGACGGCATTAGGCACGGCCTCGTCGGCAGCCACGATTCCCGTCACCCTGGCGCAGGCGGTGAAATGCGGCGTGCGGGAAGAGACCGCGGCGTTCACGGTACCGCTGTGCGCCACCATACACATGCCCTGCAGCATCCTCAAAATCACGGCATGCTCCTTTGCCATAGCTTATACCATGGGGCTGCCGCACGATTTCGGCACCTTCATGGGCTTTATCCTGATGGCCTCCATCACCATGATAGCGGCACCCGGCGTGCCAGGCGGTGCCATCATGGCGGTGTTGGGACTCCTCACCTCAATGCTGGGCTTCGACGCAGGGATGCTGGGGCTCATGATTGCCATCTATATCGCCATCGACAGCATCGGCACTGCCGGCAACGTCACCGGCGACGGTGCCATAGCGCTCATCGTCGACCATATACGCGACAGAGTGAGTGCTGAGAAGCCGTCACACTGAACGGTGAGCTCGAAAAAGAATCTATTTCGAAAAAAAATAATATCTTTGCTTTTTCATGTCTTTTCTGCTTGAAAGGACTATCTATTGTATAACCAGAAATTTACACGATATATGTCACTACTTTCCATACGCAATTTGCACGCCAGCATCGGCGATCGCGAGATATTGAAAGGCGTCAACCTTGAAATCAACAAAGGCGAAGTGCACTCCATCATGGGTCCCAACGGCAACGGCAAAAGCACCCTGGCGGGCATCATCGCCGGCAACCCCAAATACACGGTGACAGAGGGCGAGGTAATCTACAACGGCAAGAACATCCTCGACATGCCCGTCGACGTGCGTGCCAACGAGGGCATCTTTCTCGGGTTCCAATACCCCGTCGAGATTCCCGGCGTCACCATCACCAACTTTATGCGCACCGCCGTCAACGAGCAGCGCAAATACCGCGGACTGGACCCGCTGAGCGGCGCGGCGTTCCTGAAGCTGATGGAAGAGAAAAAGAAAGTGGTCGAGATGACCACCAACCTCGCCAACCGCTCGGTGAACGAAGGTTTCTCGGGCGGCGAGAAGAAGAAGAACGAGATCTTCCAGATGGCCATGCTCAACCCGACGTTAGCCATCCTCGACGAGACAGACTCAGGCCTGGACATCGACGCGCTGCGCATCGTGGCCAACGGCGTGAACCAGCTGCGCAGCAGCGAGAACGCCACCGTGGTCATCACCCACTACCAGCGCCTGCTCGACTATATCGTGCCCGACTACGTGCACGTGCTCTACGAGGGCCGCATCGTGAAGACCGGACCCAAGGAGCTGGCTTTAGAGCTGGAGGAAAAAGGCTACGAATGGATTAAAAAAGAGTTGGAACAATGATACGCAAGGACATACTCCCCGACATATGGGGCGACAGCTGGCACTGCGAGGCGCCCATGCAGGAGCTCCACGTAGCGCGCGACACGGAGCAGGTGCTGGTGCTCTGCAACGCCGCCGACGCGCCCATGTTCATGCTGCACGAGCAAGAGGGCTACCGCATACTGGAAGACATAGAGAACCTGACAATCAGCGTTGACGAAGGCGCCCACATCGCGCTCTACAGGCTGCAGGGACCCAACACCCCCGACCCGCTCATCACCGACCTCACCCTGCGCCTGCAAGGCAACGCCACTGTCAACCTTTGCACCGTGACGCTGGGCGGCGGACATGTGCGCAACAACATCGTCGTCCGCATGCAAGGCGAAGGAAGCACCCTCAATGCCGTAGGCCTGTACCTTATGGACCGCAACCAGCAGTGCGACAACTACATCTTCGTGGAACACGCCAAGCCCCACTGCAACAGCCGCGAGCTGTACAAGGGCATCATCGACGACGCGGCGCGCGCCCGCTTCAACGGCCACGTGCTGGTGCAAGACGGCGCCGTGAAGACAGAGGCCTACCAGACCAACCGCAACATACTGCTTACCGACAAGGCGCACGTAGACACACGCCCCTTCTTGGAGATATACAACGACGACGTGAAATGCTCGCACGGCAGCACGATAGGCCAGCTCGACGAACAGGCGCTGTTCTACCTGATGACGCGCGGCATCAGCGAAAAGACGGCGACGACGCTGCTCAGCTACGCCTTCTGCGACGAGGTGATCAGCACCATCAGCATCCCGACGCTCCGCGACGCCGTGGGCGACATGGTGAAGAAACGCCTGCACGGCGAGCTGACGCCCTGCTCCGACTGTGCGCTGCACTGCACCACGCCATGCAACGGTCCCGACGCCAACTTCAAGATCGACCTCTCGAAACTATAAGCCGCCATGCGTCGCCTCGCCGTTATCCTGTTGCTGCTATGCCTGCACGCCGCCGTCCTTGCCCAAGGCGACGACTGCCATCCGCATTTCAGAGGCACCGACAAGGACGACTTCGAGAAAGGCGTTGAGGCCTACAACAACAAGCGCTACCGCCAATGCATCACCCTGATGCGCAAGGTGTCCAACAACAACCGCACTGCCGCCGACCCCTATTTCTATATGGGCATCGCGTCGGTGAAGGCTGGCGACAAGCCCGCGACGATACGCGCCCATTTCACCAGGCTTTTCAAGCTGTGTCCCGACTACCCCAACGCGCTGGCGTACTACTACATGGGTGTGGTGCACTACAGCTACAAGCAGTATGGCGACGCGGTGGCGCAGCTGAACCGCTACTTCGAAATCACCAACCAGCAGCCCAACCCCGCCTACGAGGCGGTATATGAAGAGGCCTCCACCTATCTCTACTGGTCCGAGTTCCTGTCGGAGGCGCAGCAGAACCAGGCTCCCTTCTTTCCGGTCGTGGCGCGCGGTGCCTCGTCGAGCAGCGACGAATACCTGCCCTACCTCTCGCCCGACGGCAGTGAGCTCTACTTCCTGCGCCAGGTGCCGGCGTCGCACCAACGCAGCTTCTATGCCCAGACACTCGACAGCAAGGTGCTGCGCCTGTTCAGCAGCCGCTGGAAAGACACCGCCTTCAGCCGCGCCAGCATGCTGCCCGCCCCCTTCAACAGCGGCATCGAGGAAGGCTCCGTGACCCTCACCGCCGACGGCAACACGCTCTACTACTCGGCGATGGTGAGCGACAAAGGCTACGACAACTGCGACATCTACTGCTGCCAGCGCAAAAACGGCGTCTGGCAGACGCTGCAGAACGTGGGCCGCAACATCAACGGCGAACGCACCTGGGAGTCGCAGCCAAGCATCACCGCCGACGGGCAGTACCTGTACTTCGCCTCCAACCGCCCAGGAGGCATGGGCGGCACCGACATCTGGCGCTGCCGTAGGCTGCCCAACGGCGACTGGAGCCGCGCCGAGAACCTCGGTGCCGCGGTCAACACGCCCGGCAACGAGAAGTGTCCCTTCATCCACGCCGACGGCAAAACGCTCTATTTCGCCTCCGACGGCTGGCAAGGGTTCGGCGGCTACGACATGTACTTCATCGACGTCACCGACACCTATCAGCAGCGGCCCACCAATCTGGGCCTGCCCATCAACACCGAGGACGACGACATCTGTTTCGGCGTCACCACCGACGGCAAGCGCGGCTACTTTGCCGGCAAGTCGACAGAATGGACCGGCATTGGCGGCACGGACATCTTCTTCTTCGAGCTCTACCCCGCCGCGCAGCCTGAAGAGATGACCATCGTCAAAGGGCGGCCGCTGAAAAGCAGTAACAACAGCCCCCTGAAAGGCACCATCAGCGTCCTACGCCAAAAAGCAGAAGCAGACCACTACCCGATTGGCGACGACGGCACCTATGCCCTTGCCCTCTCCG
>CAMNKG010000047.1 GCA_946542135.1 uncultured Bacteroidales bacterium | reverse complement strand
GGCCAGGTCGAGGGTCTCCACGTGGAGGCATTCTTCCAGATGGGGTGCCTGCCAGAGCAGGCGCCCGAAGGCATTGGTGACGAAGGAGCCGCCCCAGAACTGCATGTCGCCCTCGCGTCCTGTGCGGTTCACGCTGACCACGGGGACGCCGTTGGCGACGGCATGGCTGCGCTGAATGGTCTGCCAGGCTTGGTACTGCTCGTCGTTGGTGGCCTCGTCCTGGTCTATGGCCCACCCTATGGCGGTGGGGTAGAAGAGTATTTCGGCGCCCATCAGTGCGGTGATGCGCGAGGCTTCGGGGTACCATTGATCCCAGCAGATGAGCACGCCGATGCGGGCGTAGCGGGTGTTGAATACCTTGTAGCCCAAGTCGCCGGGGGTGAAGTAGAATTTCTCGTAGTATCCGGGGTCGTCGGGAATATGCATCTTGCGGTATTTGCCTAAGTAGCTGCCGTCGGCGTCAATGACTGCCGTGGTGTTGTGGTAGAGCCCTTCGGCGCGTTTCTCGAACATGGAGCAGACGATGACCACGCCGAGTTCTTTGGCCAGCGCCATGAAATGCTGTGTCGTGGGCCCTTCGGGGATGCGCTCGGCATAGCGGAAATTGTGGTAGTCTTCCACATCGCAGAAGTAGAGTGAGGCGAAGAGTTCCTGCAGGCAGACGATCTGGGCCCCCTGCGCGGCCAGTTGGCGCACTTTCTCGGTGTAGCGCTCTATGTTTTTCTCTTTGTCGGGGCCGCAGGCCATCTGGGCCACTCCAATGTTTACTTTTCTGGAAGTCATCGATATGTCTATTTTTGAGTTTGTGTATTGTTTCGTGTGTTGGTGGTAGAAGCGGTTTCCTGCCTGTGTGTTGCTACCAGAACCACTGGGCTTCGGTGAATACCAGGCGGAAGCCTTGCATGGATGGCGGCGCCTGCGTGAACATATGGTCGGGGTTGTTTTTCGGCGAAGGGTCCAAGCAGCAGCCTCCTATCGCCTGGATGCTGTCGCCCACGGTAACCCATTCGGCAGCGTTGCCCAGCATGTCGTACATGTCCACCTCGTTGGGGATGCGCTCACCGACGGGGTGCAACCTGCCGCCGCTGGTGCCCCTGTACCATGCCACCCATTCGGGACGGTTGCTGCCACAGTAGCGGTAGCCTTCGCTGAAAATCCCGCCATGGTATACGAAGAGCCACTCTTCGCGCGTCGGCAGGCGCCATTGCTGACGCGTCATCCGGTTCAGACGGGCTATGAAGGTGTCGACGTCGATGCGACGGACGGCGGTGACGGGAAGCTCGGCCTCTTCTTCGTTGTCGAGGGGTAGGTCCATGATGTAGCACCACAGGTCGCGTGGCGTCTCGCAGCTGCTCACCCATAGCCCGCTGACCTTGTAGCCTACGACGCCGTCGTCGTTGGTGTCGCATTTTATGGTGTCGCCCGTGCAAACCCAGTGGTAAGGGTACACCCCATGCAGCGTCTCAAAGTGGCGGGTAAGCTCGTTGAGGGCGTGGTGCTGAGCCTGAAGGGCTGTCGTGGCGACGACAAGGAACGCTATGGTAAGCAGTGGTTTCATCAGTCGGTAAGCAGAAAGAATTCGACTCGCGCCTGGAGTCCTTGTGTTTCGAGTATGTGGTTGAGGAGGCTTATCATATGGTGTCCGCTCACCCATACGCCGTCGCCCAAGGCGGCCGAGGGCGTGGGCGAGGGTAGGGGACGGGTGGCGTCGAGTCTGGCTTTGGCGGTGCCGGAGTTGCCGCTTTTGCGGTTCATGAGTTCGGTCAGCAGGTTGTCGTTGGCGGGGTAGTCCACGGTGGCGTATTTGTCGGTCTTGGCCATCTGTGCGGCGATGCGTATGGCGTCGTTGAGGCCGCCCAGGGTGTCGACAAGGCCCAGCTTCTGGGCGTCGCGGCCTGTCCATACGCGTCCGCGGGCTATGCTGTCGACGAAGCTGTATTCAAGGTTGCGCCCTTTGGCCACGCGGCTAACGAAGACGGTGTAGAACTCCTCCACGTTGCGTTGCATGAGTTGCAGCGCTTGGGGCGAGAGGGGCCGCATGATGCTGAGAGCGGTGGCGTTGGCGTTGGTTTTGGCGGTGTCGGTGGTGATGCCAAGGTAGCGTTTCAGCGTGCCGCCCACTTCGGGCAGGGTGGCAAAGACGCCGATGCTGCCGGTCAGGGTGGTGGGCTGCGCCACGATACAGTCGGCGTTGCAGGCTATCTCGTAGCCCGCCGATGCGGCAACGTCGCTCATCGACACCACGACGGGTTTCTTCTCTTTGGCGCGCGCTACGGCGTTGGTCATGATTTCCGATGCCGTCACCATTCCGCCGGGCGAATTGATGCGCAGCACGATGGCTTTGATGCTGTTGTCGGCGGCGGCATCGTTGAGGGCGCGGGTGATTTTGTCGGAATAGACGGCGGTGTTGAAGCCGCTGCCGCTCACCACGTCGCCTTCGGCATAAATGATGGCGATGCGGTCTTTGCTGCCGTTGGGTGCCAGGCGGGTGTTGTAGTTGTTGAGGGTCACCATTCCGGGGCATTCGTAGTGCTCTTTCAGCGAGGCCAGTATGTCGCTTTCGAAGCAGAGCCTGTCGGCGAGGCGGTGGCTGAGGGCGTCGTTGGGCAGCACGGCGGCGAGGCTGTCGGCAAGCACGTTGAGCTCGGCGATGCCAATGCCGCGCGACTCGGAGATGCATTCCAGCGCATAGCGCCAAATGCTGCCGATGTATTCGCGCACCTGGGTGCGGTTCGATTCGCTCATGTGGTCGAGGGTGTAGCGCTCGCCGGCGCTCTTGAAGGCGTTGCTGCGGGGCCTTATCAGGGTCATCTTGACGGCCAAACGGTCGAGCATCTCTTTGAAAAACAGCGCTTCGCTGCCTATGCCCTTGAATTCCACCATGCCCGAGGGGTTCAGGAAGATGCTGTCGGCCACGCTGGCCACGAAATAGCCCTGCTGGCTGTAGCCGTCGGCATAGACCCATACGGGCTTCTTGCTGTCGCGAAACTGCTGCAGCGCTGTGCGCAGCTCGGCGCTCTGCCCCCACGAAAGGCCATAGAGGCTGCCCATATAGAGGTAGATGCCGTC
This sequence comes from uncultured Bacteroidales bacterium, assembly GCA_946542135.1. Classification (GTDB taxonomy): domain Bacteria; phylum Bacteroidota; class Bacteroidia; order Bacteroidales; family P3; genus Colimorpha. The sequence goes on along the minus strand of CAMNKG010000047.1, from coordinate 9,702 downwards.
AATATGGCTGTCGGTGCGGGCCTGCTCTATGCAGCGCAGCATGTCGGCAAAACCCAGCTCGCCGCTGTTGTCGAGCATCTGGCTCAGGTCGCTGGGGGTGCGCTCTGGGAACGACTGCGTCAGGTCGATTTTCAGAAACGAATGTTTGGCAACGGGATAGGCCGGCGTGCTCCCCATCGAGCCGATGAGGCCTATCATCATCAAGAGTTTGAAAAGCCCAACGGCGACAAGGGCTATCAGCGCCCCGACGGCCGAGGCCAGCATGATTTTGCCAAAGGTGGGGTTGCGACGCTCCTTGGGGGTCAGTGGGGCGTAGGGGTCTTGATACATTTCTTCTGCCATGTTTCTATCTGTTTTTTGTTTTCTTGGTGTCTATTATTTATATAGTTTTCTATTTTAAAATGCTATCGTTTAGATTGTTCTGCCGATAGCGGACCTTGAATGCCCGCCAACGACAACTTGCAAAGGTACAAAAAAAATAACACCCTTCAAGAAATTCGAGTAATTCGCCGTCAAAAATTATTCGAGAAATCAGCAAAATCGCCGTTAGAAAAGCCGAGCAATCAGCGAAACAACCTGCGTAGCTTCGAGATATTCGCTGTTTAAAATTAATTATCAGTGTTTCCCAAAGTTAAGGTTAACGTTAATGCCAAAGTTATGGTTAACGTTAAAGTTAAGGTTAAAAAATTCGCCGTTAGCATCGCCCATTCCCCCCTCGTACTATTGCCGTTTGGTGCTTTTTTTTGGATGCTGCCAAAATAATATTGCCCTATCGCCGTTAAGAAACGGAATAAGCAACGACTCTAAGGTTTTTTTTTATTCGAGAAAAACGTTCAATTGATGAAAAAACAGATAATTATATTCTCTTTGGCGATGATGTGCGGTGCCGTGTCCATGGCACAAGGCGACACGAAGCAACAGGGCTTCTTCAAGCGTTTGTTCAGCAAACCCACGGTGGTGGTCGACACCACTCTCGACAGCAACTTCTACCGCATCCGCCAGGTAAGCCAGTTCATAGAAAAGAATTATGTAGAGACACCTGACTATCAGATGATAACGGAGAAAGCCGTCAGCTCGATGCTTTCGGCGCTCGACCCCCACAGCGTCTATATCGCCGCCAAAGATGTGCAGCATGCCAACGAAGGCCTTCAGGCCAATTTCGACGGCGTCGGCATCTCGTTCCAGATTGTCAACGACACCATCTCGGTCACCGACGTCATCGTGGGCGGCCCCAGCGAGAAGGTGGGCGTCCAGATTGGCGACAAGCTGCTGAAAGTCGATGACACTGTGGCCACTTTCAAAGGGGTTAACAACAGTTTCGTCTATCGCCATCTTCGCGGCAAGCGCGGCACCGAGGTGACCATCACCATGCTCCGTAACGGTGTGTCCACGCCTTTGGAATTCAAGATTATACGCGACAAGATTCCTATCTATTCCGTCGACACCTATTTCATGCTCGACAACGAGGTGGGCTATATCCGCCTGTCCCGTTTTGCACGCACTTCGCACCAGGAGGTCCGCAAGGCCATCCGCGAACTGAAGGAGAAAGGCATGAAGCGCCTTGTTTTCGACCTCCGCGGCAACAGCGGCGGCTACCTCGACATCGCTTTCGGCATCGCCAACGAGTTCCTCGACCCGGGTCGACTGATTGTATACACCCAGGGCGAGAAATCGCCGCGCCGCGAATACCGCTCCATGCGGGGCGGCACCTACACCAACAATCCTTTGGTGGTGATGATCGACGAATACTCGGCATCGGCATCCGAAATCGTGTCGGGCGCCATCCAGGACTGGGACCGCGGCATGCTGGTGGGTCGCCGCTCCTTCGGCAAGGGCTTGGTGCAGCAGCTCTTCAACGTCTACGACGGCGCTCAGCTGCGGCTCACCACGGCACGCTACTACACCCCTTCGGGTCGCTGCATACAGAAACCCTACGACAAAGGCACCGATGCCTACAACATGGAACTGCGCGACCGCTACGAACACAATGAGTTCCTCTCGGCCGACTCTGTCAACTACCCCGACTCGCTCAAGTTCTATACCTCCAAAGGCCGCGTGGTTTATGGCGGCGGCGGCATCATGCCCGACATCTTTGTGCCTATGGACACGCTCCGTCTCTCCGACTATTTCCTCTCGCTCCGTTCGGCCGGAGCCTTCAACACCTTCGCCCTCCAATGGGCCGACCAGAACCGCAACAACCCGGATTTCGCCTCCTTCGACGACTTCATGGCCCATTACGACTCCACGGCTGTGGCTGCCGCCTTTGCTCAGTATGCAGCTGAAAAACATATCAATAAGAACGATGTGAAGGGCGAATGGGTGGCATCGTGGATGCAGGACGAGACCCGCAAGATGGTCGCCGACACGGCTCATGCCATCCATGCCGAAAGCTACGAGTCCTACCTCTCGCAGCTCCTCTCCGACAAGCAATACCTCGAAAAACTGACCTCCAAAGCCCTGTCGGAAGACCGTCGCCGCGAACGCATCAACCGCCACAGCGAGGAATATATGGGCTACCTCATCAAGGCGCTCATAGCGCGCAACCTCTACGGCAACGAGTATTATTATCGCATCATGAAAGACGAGGACGAGGGCCTCAAAAAGGCCATCCAGACCGTCAAGGGTATCTGACAACCGGTGGCACACAAAACGAACAAAAAAAAGAAGGTCAATGTACCCGTCGTACTGACGGTGACGGCGATATGCGGCACGGCGCTGTTGCTCTTTTTCCTGACGTGGCGCCCTCCGGTCGACTTGCAGCCCGTGGCCACCGCCGACATGGCTGTAGCCGACACCGCCGCACCCCTCTCCGAAAGGGAGTATTACCAGCAGGAGGCCCAGGAATACCTGCAGATGCTTCCGGCCGACAAAGAGCCCCTGCTGCAGCTCATCAACGACTCCTGCCACTGTCTCCTCTACTGCGAACGCGGCGCCTTCCCGTCGTGCTACGCCTACGACCTCGACCTACGCACCACCGAGGTCGTCTTCGGCGGCTCCAATGGCTTCTATTGCGACACCAAGCTGCTGATGCTCGACAGCATCGTGGCGTGGAAACATGTCGACAACCTGCTGGTCTTCGTCGGCTCCAATTGCGCCCCGCGCCACGATTTCACCAACGCAGTGGTGGCCTTCTATCTGAATGTCCACTCGCGTCGCATGACCGTCATCGACTACGGCTCTTCGGCCTATTTCGCCTCCGACAGCACCCTCGTCGTCAACAAAGCCAAGAAGGTCTATCCGGGCTTATTAGGCTTCAGCCCCATCTACTCCGTCACCCCCTCCACCTGGTCGCTGCGCTGACCGCGGCCGCCGTTGCGGACCCTCGCAGCCGGCCGTTCGGTTTTCCCTTTCCGACAACTTTTTTTTGCGTTTCACGAAAAAAACGTATATTTGCATTCCTGCTTATTTTGCCCCGTCATGAAAAAACTGTTGGTATACAAAGTGATAGGGGTATAATAACTTTATTATGCAATATGAGATTAACTGAGAATATACAAAAAACTAAAGTTCATGTAACTTCTGAGATAGGACGACTCAATGCGGTCCTCCTGCACCGTCCCGGCGTCGAGATTGAAAGGATGACGCCTGGCAATGCTGCCGAAGCTCTCTACAGCGATATCCTCAACAAGAACATCGTGGATGTCGAATACGGCTATTTCGCTGGCGTTTTCGAACGCTGCACGAAGGTCTACTACGTCGAAGACCTCCTTTGCCAACTGCTTGACGATGACGACATCCGCTCGGCTATCGTCACCGAAAGTTGCCACGACGAGGGCTGCGATTATCTGGTCGAAGAACTCCTGTCGCATGACTCCAAAGTGCTCGCCGACGAGCTGATCGAAGGTTTCGCTTACCGCAAAGGCATCGACCCCGAACGCTATGCCGAGCGCCGCTATGTGCTGCGTCCGCTCTACAACCTTTTCTTCACCCGCGACGCCTCGTCGACGGTTTACGACCGCGTGCTGGTCAACTCGATGTCGTTCGATGTCCGCGTCCGCGAAAACATCATCTACAAGGCTATTTTTGAACACTTTTTCGGCTGCGAGACGCTCAACGCGCAGCGCTGGAACAAACATGCCCACACCGAGGGCGGCGACGTCCAGATTGGCCGTTCCGACTTGCTCTGCATCGGCGAGGGCATCCGCACCGACAAAAAAGGCATCCAGTATCTGGCCGAAACGTTCAGCGACAGACCCAAGTTCAACATCATCGTCCAGCAGCTGCCTCACCAGCCGGAGTCGTTCATACACCTCGACATGGTCTACACCTTCCTCGATCGCGACCGCTGCATGATGTATCCGCCTATGCTCCACAAAACGGCCGAATTCGCCGGCAAAGCGACAACATGGATCGAGATCGACAACGGCAAGATCCACTACCACGACTGCAAAAACATGCTCGAAGCGCTGCGCTGCGTGGGCCTCGAGATGGAGCCCGTCATGTGCGGCGGCGACGACCTCTGGATGCAGCAGCGCGAACAGTGGCACAGCGGCGCCAACTTCTTCGCCCTCGCCCCGGGCAAGGTGATCGGCTACCGTCGCAACAGCCACACTATCGACGCCCTCGACCGCTCCGGCTTCGCCGTCCTCAACGCCGAGGATGTCGCCGCCGGAAAGGTGTCAATCGATGATTACAAGCGTTGTGTGGTGACCTTTGCGGCCAGCGAACTGCCCCGCGCCGGCGGCGGCGCCCGCTGCATGACCATGCCCATCAACCGCGACGAGGTGGATTGGCAATAAAACGACTTGTTTTTCGAAATCAATAAAACTTACATAAATGGATAAAACACTCAAAAAGTACCATGTGATGAACAACGCCCTGGGCTGGCTCATCGGCATCATAGCCTGCGTTGTCTACATCATGACTGCCGAAGCCACCGCCTCGTGGTGGGATTGCGGCGAGTATACGGCCACTGCCGTCAAGCTTCAAGTGGGTCACCCTCCCGGAGCACCGACCTTCCAGGTCTTCGGTCGCCTCTTCTCCATGTTCACCACGCCCGAAAATGCCGCTTTCGCCGTCAACGTGATGTCGGCTGTGGCCAGCGGACTGGGTATCATGTTCCTCTTCTGGACCATCACCCTGCTGGGCAAGAAGCTGCTGAAACCTGAGGAACTGGCTCTCAACAACGCCAAAGTGTGGGCGGTATTCGCCTCGGGCGTTGTGGGCGCATTGGCCTACACCTTCAGCGACACCTACTGGTTCTCGGCTGTCGAGAGCGAGGTCTATGCCATGTCGTCGTTCTTCACCGCCGTGGTGTTCTGGGCTGTCCTCAAATGGGAAGAGCAGGCCGACGACAAGCACTCCATGCGCTGGATCATCCTCATCTGCTTCCTTGTGGGTATCGCCATTGGTGTCCACCTCCTCAACTTGCTGACCATCCCCGCCATCGTCTACGTGGTCTACTACAAGAAATTCCCGCGCTCCACTAAGGGCTTCATCCTCAGCGGCGTCATCTCGCTGGTGATCCTGGCTGTGGTCCTCTGGGGCGTCATTCCGGGCATCGTGAACCTGTCGTGCGACTTCGACGTCTTCTTCGTCAACAAGCTGCACATGGGCTTCAACTCCGGCACCATAGTGTTCTTCCTCCTCATCGCGCTCTTTATCGGATGGGGCATCTGGAACAACTCGCAGCTGAAGCGCCCCTCCAAGACGGTCAACATCGTAGTGATTGCGCTGATTTTCGTGCTGCTGTTCTTCGCCAAGATTGGCGCCGGCAATTTCTCGTTCGGCTACTTCCTGGTGCTGCTGCTGCTCGGCGTGGTGGTCTACTTCATCGTCCGCGGCCGCAACCGCGAGGTCATCAACGCTTCGCTGCTGGGCTTCCTGGTGCTGGTGATAGGCTATTCCACCTTCTTCATCCTCGTTATCCGCGCCAACACCAACACGCCGCTCAACGAGAATGCACCTAAGGATGCCGTCGCCATGCGTGCCTACCTGGGCCGCGAACAGTATGGCGAAACGCCGCTGCTGACGGGTCCCTACTATACGGCTGGCAACCCCAACGGTGTTGAAGAGGACTATAGCAAATATATCCGCTCCACCGATGCTTTGGGCCGCGACTACTACAAGGTGGCTGCCCATGCGCAGAAATACAAATACGATGAGCGCCACACGGGTTTCTTCCCCCGTATGTATAGCCCCGACAACGACCGCAAACACCCCATGTACTACAAGTTCTGGGCAGGCGAACCGCCTATGGGCCAGAAACCTACCTTTGCGCAGAACCTCACCTTCTTCCATCGCTACCAGTTGGGGTGGATGTACTGGCGCTACTTCATGTGGAACTTTGCCGGCCGCCAGAACGACATCCAGGGCCACCATTTCGACGACAATGTCGTTGAATATGCCGATGCCACCGGCGAACGCCACCGCGAACACAAAAGCTCGGTCAACTACACCGACGGCAACTGGATTTCGGGCATCAATTTCGTCGACGAGCACCGCCTGGGTCCGCAGGACGACATCCCCGCCGACCTGGCCAACAACAAGGCTCGCAACAAATATTATATGTTGCCGCTGCTCCTCGGCATGCTGGGCCTCATCTACCACTGCGTCAAGAGCCGTCAGGATGCCTTCGTGGTCTTCCTGATGTTCTTCATGACGGGTCTGGCCATCGCCATCTACCTGAACATGCCGCCCTGCCAGCCGCGTGAACGTGACTACGCCTTCGTGGGCTCGTTCTATTTCTTCGCGGTATGGATCGGTCTGGGCGTCTATGCCCTCTTCGACTGGCTCTCCAACCGCTTCGAGAAGAACGAGCGCAACATCTATCTCATCGCCGGTGCCGTATGCATCGTGCTGGGTCTGCTCTTCAACGGCGCCTGGTTCATCCTCTCTATGGTGGGCGTGGTGCTTGTACTGGTCAGCGTGGTCACGTTGCCCAAGATGGCGGCGTTGCCGCTGGCTTTCGTGCTCTCGATGTCAGTGCCGGTGATCATGTGCGCCGAAAACTGGGACGACCACGACCGTTCGGAGAAGACGGCGGCACGCGATTTCGCCCGCAACTATTTGGGCCTCATCGACAAGAACGGTATCCTCATCACCTTCGGCGACAACGATACCTTCCCGCTCTGGTATGCCCAGGAGGTCGAGGAATTCCGCACCGACGTGCGTATCTATAACTACACCCTCTCGGGCATGCATTGGTATATCGAGCAGCTCTACAGCAAGCTCTACGAGTCTGACCCGCTGCCCTTTACCCTGTCGAAAGATATGTACGGCCTGGGCCACGAAATCTTTGTCCTCAACCCCGACGGTCCCCGCATGGAGGTCACCGACGCCTTGCAGATGGTCATGGACAACCGTGACCAGTATGTCCGCAAGGATCGCGGCTCCGACAGTATCATCTATGTGCCTACCAACAAGTTCCAGATAACGCTCAACAAGCAGAAACTCGTTGCCAATGGCATCATCGATGCCGCTCAGGCCGATACAATACCTGGCGTCATCACCTTCGACGTCAATATGCCGCGTGGCTACCTGATGCGCAGCGAGATGGCTATGCTCGACTTCTTGGGCACTAATCGCTTCGAACGTTCGGTCAACATCATGAATGTCAGCTATATCTCGCGCGTGTTCCCCGTGGTGGAATACTACAGCATCGACGACGGTATGGTCTCCATGCTGGTACCCTATCCCGTCGCCGGCGGCGGCCGCTTCAGCTATACCGACCGCACGGTCGACTACTTCCTCAAGGGCATGCGCCGCGACGACGGCTCCTACGTGCCGCTGCAGTGGGGCAACCTCAACAGCGACATCTACGTCGACCCCGTCAGCAAGAACATGGGCGACGTGCAGCGCCAATCGCTCATCATGCTCTCCTTCCAGCAGCTCCGCAAGGGCGATACCCTCTCGGCTCAGAAGCTGATGGAGCAGCGCGCCACCTTCTTCCCCAAGAAGAACTTCCCCAACGACCGCTATGCCGTTACGGCTATGTATGTCTATCTGATGATGAACGACCAGGTCCACGCCTACGAGACCATGTGCGACATCTTCGACTACTACATGCAGCGTATCAACTACGCCAATCGCTTCCCCAGCGACAAGTACAACGACATGCGCCACTTTAGCGAAGATGGCTACTACCTGCTCTACCAGATGGTGATGTACCGCAACCACAACACCGTCGCCAGCCCCTTCACGGGTCGCCCCGAGGGCTTGTCGCTTAGCGAAAGCGGCGAGAAAGCCTTCACCGCCGCCGACGCCGGCAACGCGGCTCGCCTCAAGGCTATCGACGACTTCGCTGCCAGCGCCACCTTCCGCAACGAAATCATGCCGGCATTTGCCGCAGCAAGATAACGACCGATGAAGTAAAGCCCTGCGGCATCGCCGCCGCAGGGTCCCCTTCATCTTCTCGACGATTACTGATGTCCTATGCATAAGAAGTCTAAAAAAATAACCCTCACGCTGTCGGATCGCGACTATCGCAAGCTGACGCTGCTGGCTGCCAGCCAGAACATCACGCGTCCCCTGGCCGCCAAACGACTGCTGCACGAGCAGATCGCGTCGCTGTCGTTCGACAAGGCGCCGGCCGTCTGCCAGAACCAGCTGGGGCTCTTCGATTCGCTGCAGATCAACATCTTCAACGAGACTTCTGTTGCCTCCGACGACAATCCGTAGTCGCCACGCTCTCCTCCGCTGCAAGGCCTCCGGTCTCAGCCGCCGCCTTGCCGACACATCATCACAAAGACCCTTCCCTGAAACAATTACAAAATCACATACCTCTCTTTAATCACAACAACAAGATGAAATCTGTCAAATATCTCACCATCCTCTTTGCCGCAATGGCATTCCTGCTGACGGGCTGCTCCTCGCAACCCGAGGAAATAAAGTCGGGCGATATCATTATCGGACATATCTCCGATTCCCATTCCTGGCATATCCTCGACTACAAAACCGCCGATGGCGCCGAACATGCCGTTGCTGTCAACCTGCCCATCATCCTTATCGACGACGGGCATCTCGAGGTCTTCTCCTCCAAGCGTTTCCATCACGGTCACGCCGTCTATCAGGGTAAGCAACACACCTATGCCCTTGTGGGTGGAGGCCTGCAGAAAGAGGAGGTGGTGTGTGTCGAAGCGCTTTCCCAGTCGGCAGCAGCCGCCGAGGGCGAGGAGCTCTTCGTCGACCACGAGGGACGCTCCTTCAGCATCCTCCACGATGCCGAAGGCAACGTGGTGAAACCTGTCGATATCTCCATCACCAAGACCGCTGCCGCCATCATCATCGCGGTGGCCCTGCTGGTTGTCATCATCCTCGCCGTCGCCCGCCAGTATAAGAAGCGCGCCGGTCAGGCACCCCGCGGCATGCAGTCGCTCATCGAGATTCTTGTTCTCCATGTGCGCAACGACATTGTGAGCCCCATCCTGGGCCACAACACCAACCGCTTCCTGCCTTATCTCTTGACGCTCTTTTTCTTCATCTTCTTCTGCAACATCTTGGGCCTCATCCCCATCTTCCCCGCGGGCGCCAACATCACCGGCAACATCGCCGTGACGGCTATCCTGGCCTTGATCACCTTCTTCATCACCAACCTCAAAGGCAACAAGCACTATTGGAAAGACATCTTCAACACCCCCGGCGTGCCGGCGTGGCTTAAGGTTTTCCCCCTGATGCCCGTTGTCGAGCTGGTGGGCGTGTTCACCAAACCCATCGTGCTGATGATACGACTCTTCGCCAACATGACGGCAGGCCATATCGTCA
>CAMNKG010000046.1 GCA_946542135.1 uncultured Bacteroidales bacterium | reverse complement strand
CGTGGATGTTCCACATCGTCTCCTCGCCGCCGACGGTCCAGTCGAAGGTGGCGGTAGTAAGGTCGATAGCGGTGGTCTGCAGTGCCGAAGGAGCGAAGCAAGGCAGGCTGTCGGTGGTGAAGCTGACAGTGTTCCAGTCGGAGATGAGACCCTCGTTGGCGTCGCAGATGGCGCGGACGCGGAACTGATAGCTGGTGGCGGCGTTGAGGCCGGTAACAGTATAGTTGTTCGCGTTCACCGTGATGCCATCAGGCCAAACAGCGACGTTGGAAGCCTTGACGGCAACCTCGTACTGAGCGGCATTGCCAGACCACTGAATAGTGGCGGAGCTGTAGTCGTGAGCCGTAACGGAGAGGCCGGCGGGACGCGAGCATCCAGCGCCACAGCTGAGGAGCTTGATAGCGCCGACATAGTCGTAGGTGCTGCCACCCGTGACGGACATGATGTCGTAAGCGCTGCCATCTCTGTATACGGAACGGGTCTTGGCATCGGTAGTGCTATCACTATAAGCCATGAAAGAGGAACCTTGTGTATAGGAGCCATGGAGACGGTTGACAGCAATAAGGACGTTGCTCTGTCCGTCCCAAGTGAAGGGAACGTCGAAGATCTGTTCGAACCAGCCAACGCTGTCGTAGTTGAAGTTGCCGCCAGCAATAACCTGTACAAAGACGTGAGCAGAGTCGTCAGGATAGATGAATCCGGCGCTGAGGTCGCTCTCGCTGACATTGGCCATGTAGACATCCATATTGCTGTAATAGGAACCAGCCTGAGACGAAGCCGTCTGGAAGGCGAGGGCCTGGATGTCACCACCCATATCGGCCATACGAGAGGCATCGATGATGGTCTGGGTGTAGCTGTATTTGTAGTAGCTGTATCCGAGAGGAGCATAGCTCGAAGTGGTCTGCGTCATATTGGTGTCGAAGCTCATGACGATGGTGGGATCGGCACACATCGGCGTAGAGAGGCTCGTTCTGACCCAGCGGCCAGTGTCGGCACCGGTACAGACGGGACGCACAAAGATGTCGTAATTGGTCGAGCTGGCCAGACCGGTGATGGTGACAGGATGTGCGTTGACGCTGATAGCAGTAGCCTCGTCAGAACCATGAGAGAAACCGGCGGGACCGTATTCAACGATCCATGAGAGCGGAGTCTGCACGTCGGTCCAGTCGACCGTAGCCGAGGAGCCAGAGGCATCGAGCGTAGCGGTGACGTTGGTAGGAGCAGGACAGGTGTTGAGAACGATCGCCAAATTGTCGATCTGAGGAGCCGGCTGATTGTTGATAGAACCGTCGTTGTGCCACATGAAGACAATCTTGTAGACACCCGGCTGGGTGAGGTTAAAGGTGCCTTCCTGGGTGGTCCATGAGGAGTTCTGGTTGAGTCGGGCGCCGCCGTCGAGGGCTATAGAGCCTGCAGGCATTGACGAATTTTCGTCGAAACCGCTGAGGCTGCCCTCGGTGAGCTGAGCATCGACGGGGACAAGAGCAGCACGGAGGTAATCCCAGCTGGATTCACCCTCGCATTTCCAGTCGAATGCATAGGCATATTGGGCAGCCTGGGTGAAGCTGATGGTACGCGTAGCAAAGACCGTAGATGTCGAACCCGTGTAGTTGGGAGAGGTACCGTTGTCGGTGATGAAGAGTGCGCGGTTGGAGCCGCTTTCAGTACCCACCATCCAGTAGTTGGTTTGCGTGCCGTTGAGGAGTTCCCAGCCGTTGTTGTCGGCGGCCTGGAAGTCGCAGTCGTAAGGCACGGTGGCGGGAGCAGCGACGAGCGTGCGGAAGGTGTAGCGTACCGTGTCGCTACCACAGGAGCTGACGAGGTAGACATCATAATAGGTGTCGGGGGTCAGGTTGGTGAGGCTGATGCTGCGGGTGTTGGTAGTCATGACAGTGCCGGTGCCGGGGACGAAGCCCTGAAGGCCATACTCCACAGTGTAGGACGGAGCCTGGCTGACGCTCCAAGCAAGGTCGCAGTCCACATTGGTCAGGCTGACGGCATGGACACGCTGAGGAGCGATGCAAGAAGGCACATAGTCGATAGTGAAATTGTCGATGTAGTGAGCAGTGCCGGTACCTGTATTGCCGAAGAACTTGAGGGCAATATAGTGTGCGCTGCCGGTATAGTCGACCAAGTAGGAGTTCACGATGCTTTCATTGTTGGTGGGGAACACGATGGTGTCGATTGGCACGAAGGTGTTCTCGAAGCCCGCGCCATTGTTGTCGACAGCACCGACGATGATGCCGTAGGTGTTGGGGCTGAAATTGTAGTCGTGGAAGGAAAGCATGAGGGTATCGAGGTCGACGCCCATTTCGTTAAGCACCAGGTAGCCGTCGTCGACCACGCGGAGGGCGTAGGCCTGCGAGGGGGCATAGTTGGTAGCGGTGGTGTAGTAGATGTGCGGCACGGTGCCGTTGGAAGAAGCCGTCCAGCAGTTGGGCAGATAGGAAGTGTTGCTGCTGCCGGTGCCGGCGGGAACGATGTTCTCGAAATTGGTGAAGTAGGGCAGTGCGGTAAGCGCATCACAGAGCGTGTTGAAAGCTACAGGACCAGTGGCGATAGAGGTGTCGCCGAGGGCGGTGCAGGCAGCATAGACATACACATCATAGTAGGTGCTGTTGTTGAGGCCCGTGAGGGTTGTCGAGGTGCCAGTGGCAGCGACGGTGGTTCCAGCGGCAGAGCCGGGGACGAAACCGTGAGGACCGTACTCGACGATGTAGCCGGCAGCGCCGGCGCCAGTGGTAGTCCAGCTGACATCAGCAGTGGTGGTGCCGACATTGGCCACAGCGAGGTTGGCAACAGGAGAGCATGCGGGGATGAACTCGATGTTGAGGTTGTCGATGAAGCTGTAGTTGTCGTTGAAAGCATCCCAGAAGGCGATGTACTTGGAGCTGTCGGTCACGCCAGTGTTGGCGAAGGAATAGGTGATCTGAACGGTACTGGTAGTAGTGTCGTAGTCAGAACGCACCAAGGTGTCGAGCACCGTCATGGAGCTGATGGGGAGTGAAGGATTGTCCATCAAGCCGATGAGCAGACGGACGCTGTCGCCGCCCTGGGTGAAGGAGAAGCGGGCCTGGAGCTCGTTGAGCGGAGCGGCCATTTGAGGCAGGATCACGTAAGCGCCGTTGTAGAGGAGCAGCAACTTATTGGGATCGCCGGTGAGGGAGACAACATTGGGATAGGGATAACTAGTACCCAAGTTGGTGGAACCAGTGGTCCAGCAGTTGATGCTGAGGTTGCCATAGTTCATATTCTCGAAGTCGACGAACAGCGGTACGCTGACAGGGCCGCAGAGGGTCCAGAAGCTGGCGCTGCCGGAAAGGGTGGTGCCGTTGCAATCGGTAGTAACGCGGACCGTGTAGTTGGTCGAAGCGCTGAGGCCGGTAATGTTCACGTTACCCGTGGTGTTGGCAGCTTCGGCGACGGTCCAGTTGGACTCGGAGACCAGTTTATAGGAGACCTCATAGGTGGAGCCCGTTTCAACAGGGAAGTTGACCGTCACGCTATGCTGGTCGATATTAGAGAGCGACACGATAGGCGCGGCGCAATCGGGGAGTACGCAGGTGGGAGGAACCAGACGAACCTGGTTGACGTAGTTGACCGTGCTGTAGCTCGAAGCTGAAGGCGCCTGGGGATTGATGTCGGTGTCATCCTGATAGAAGTACATACCGCGGGTAGTGGCGGTGCTGCTGGTTCTCCAGGAAGGACCAGAGGACCAACTACCGGTGTTGTCGTCGACGGCAATCACAAGGTTGCTGCCAGTGGTGCGAACGAAGGTATTGGTGAGGGGCAAGGTAACCCAGCCGGTGCCCGTGAGCTGACCTACATAAACGGTGTCGAGGTCGGCGAAGGGAACATAGTTGGTAGTGCTGCTGAAAGAGCTCTGAGTGGTGTTGCCCATGTAGATGACGATATTACGCGGCACGTCGGAACCTGCATTGTAGAAAGCGATGGTGGCGATGCTGTCGAGGTTGTCCAGTTCCTCATCGAGAATGATTTGCTGGGTGTAGGTGTAATCATAGGTGGAGTAGGAAGGCAGATAAGATGAAGTGCCGTCGCCGCTACCTATGACAATACCGCAGCCGCGAGTTTGAACAGTGCCAGAGACAGCGTTGGCATAGAGCTGGTCGCAGATGGTGGTGACGCGGTAGTTGTAAGTCGAGTCGACGCCGAGGCCATTAATATAATAATAGGTGTCGGTGACGGTGTCGGTGTTCCAAGTGGAGGCGTTGGCATGTTTCCAGGCAACCACGTATTGGGTAGCGTTGTTGCCGACAGTGGGAGCGTTCCATTCGAGGGCGAAAGCATGATAGTCGACGCCAGAGACATGGAGGCCTTCAACGGGGGCGCAGTCCACAGTGGTGGTGAAGTTCACCTGAATGGCGCGGCTGGGCTCGGAGCATTCGCCACGCACCCAAGCATAGTAGGTAGTGGTGCCAGTGAGACCAGTGATAGTATAATTGTTGACGCCGGCAGCAAGGGTGACGCTGTCGATAGCCTGGCTGATGTCGTTGGCAGTACCCCAAAGGACGGTAGAACCGTTCCACGCGTTGCTGGTGTCGGACCAAGCAAGGGTAGCCTGGTTGTTGGAGACAGAAGAAACGTTGACGTAGGCCGGAGTAGCACAGTCGCTGAGGGCTTGGCAAGTAAGGTTGATCTCGAAGCCGCTGTAGGTAGAGGAGCCGTCGGCATGGAAAGCGATGGTGACAGGGCCTTCAGTCATGAAGGGGCCAATCTGGTGGACGCTGTAGTCACCGCTGGTGTTGTCGCGGAAGAGCATAGTACCCGAGGTGCCCACACCATCATAGACGGTGACGTAATCCCAGGAACCTTCGGTCTGGGAGTGGCCCGTGATGAGGAAGCCGTTGTTGGGCTGGTCGGGATAGACCACAATGGTGCCGTCGAAGGAGTTGGAGTAGTTACCGTTGGGGCCGCCATTGTCGTAGATGATAGCATTGCAGGTATAGACGGTGTCGTTGCCGGCATTCATGTTCATGACGACGATACCGACATTGAAAGGCAGCGGGCCTACCCAGGAGCTGTAGTCGTCATTGCCGCAGTTGGTACGGACATAAGCCTCGTAGAAACCATTGTTGAGATTGGAGATCTGGTAGGAGTTGGTCGATACCGACTCGATGTCGTCAGTGGTGTAGGGATTGACACCCAGAGTGCCATAGACGACATCCCAGTTGGAACCGCTGTCGTCGGTCCAGGTCAAGACGATATCACCGGAAGTGCTGTCCACGGTAGCGGCGAAATCGGTAGGTGCGGGGCAGGAGATAGCCGTAGTGCCGTTGGTAGATACGACGAGGCTGGTGTCGCCAGCACCGCAGAGTGCGACGAGCTGGAAGGTGTAGTTGGTGGCGCTGGAGAGACCGCTCATGATGTAGGGGGTCGAAGTTACCGACTCCCAGTCGCCGGTTAGACCGTTGGCGTTAGCGCGGACGAGCCATTCGCTTTCATCGCCGATAGCGGTCCAGTTCAGGGTAACCTGGTGAGCTTCGATAGTGTCGATAGCGAAGCTGGTAGGTGCCGGACAGCTGAGCTGGTTGACGATAATGTTGTCGACGGCAGCCGGGGGGTTGGTGCCGCCACTGCCATCGTTCGACCAGAAGAAGACCAACTTGTAGAGGCCTTGGTTGGTGATGGTGAAAGGCATGGCAACGGTGTTCCAGGTGTTGCTCAAAGCCAAAGTGTAGGGCGAAGAGGTGCGACCGCTGAGCTCGATGCAGCCCGCGGGGAGCGAAGCGTTGGCAGCAGCATAGGTGTTGGTGCCAAGGGGCGAAGGCGAGCCGCCCTCGAATTCAATCGATGCGGGAGCCAAGAAAACACGAAGGTAGTCATAGTTATGGCTTTCGCCCTGGCTCTTCCAGTCGTAGCTGATGAAATACTGGCCAGGTTCGGTGAAAGCGAAGGTGGCGTAGGCCCACACGTGGCTTGTGGAAGAGGTACTATAGTTGTTGCTCGAAGCATTGTCGTTGCTGATATAAAGCGACTTGGTGCCGCCATTTTGGACAGCGGAGCCAACAAACCAAGCGTTGGTAGCACCACCGTTACTGAGCACCCAGTTGGCAGCCTGGTCGATGTCGTTGTCGGCATCGTATTCAAAGCCGCAAGTGTAGGGGAACTCGCTGATGGGTTCTCCTGCCAGGGTTCGGGTGGTTACAGAAGTAACAAAACTACTGTCATCGCTGCCGCACAGAGCACGGATTCCGATGGTGAACTGTGTGTTGATCGGAAGGTCAGTAAGCGTGAGCGGGTTGTCGGTAGTAACGAAGTTGCTGTCGTTTACCGTGACAGACCACTCGGTTTCTTCGGCACCGGCGACCCAAGAGAGGAAAATCTCACTGGTGGTCAACGAGTCGACCACCAGATTCGTGGGCTGCGGACAAGAAGGCAAGGTGCGAATGTTGCTGATGGTGGTAGCGAAACTGGTGTCGCCAGGAGCGCAGATGGCACGCACAGCAAAATGATAGTAAGTATAGGGTTCGAGGTTAGTAACAGTGTAGCTGTTGCTTTGAGCATAGTAGGTCACCGTGTCAGAGACGATGATTTCCCACTCGGTC
This sequence comes from uncultured Bacteroidales bacterium, assembly GCA_946542135.1. Classification (GTDB taxonomy): domain Bacteria; phylum Bacteroidota; class Bacteroidia; order Bacteroidales; family P3; genus Colimorpha. Next base: position 6,295 of record CAMNKG010000046.1, on the reverse strand, counting down.
TCGCTGTCACCAGCAGTCCAGTTGAGGTCGACCTCAAAGCTGTGAGGAGTTGCCGTCAGAGCAGTGGGCTGCGGGCATGACAGTTCGGCCACAGAAATATTGTCGACAGCAGCCGGGGGTTGAGATCCACCGCTTCCATCGTTAGCCCACATAAACACGAAGTTGTAGGTACCAGCAGTGAGGTTAGGAGTAGCCACTACAGTCTGCCAGTTGGTCTGGAGGTTCATCTTGCCTCCGAGGTCGATCCAACCAGTAGGCGTGCTTTCACGATAGGAATATGCACTTGTACCTCCTTCGGGGTCATGACCAGCAGTGAACTGGGCCGAAGCAGGAGCGAGCCATGCACGTAAGTAGTCATAGCTGCCTTCGCCATTGGCTTTCCAGTCGAAACTGATGGCATAAGGGCCATCTGAGGCAATGACAATAGTGCGATAGGCGTAGCTGAACTGAGTAGAAGAATTTGTATAGGCATTGCTTGTGCCGTTATCGTTAGAGATATAGAGGCTGTTAGAACCGCCGTTTGCGGTAGCAGGACCGACAGCCCACTTGTTATTGTTGTTGTTGACGAAAGTCCAAGAAGCATCGTCATCAACTTCGAAACCAGTTACATAGGGGAATACAGTAATAGCCTCACCGGTAGTCGCGAAATTGACAATAGCGGTGTCAGAAGTCTCATTATTGTCGCAAATAGACCACACCTTGACAGTGTAGCTGGTGCTGGCCTGGAGATTCGACATTTCAAAGAAGTTGTTGGTCGCGGTAGCATTAGTACCGGTGCCAGTCACGAAATCTGCAGACTCGCCCCACAAAATGCCGTAACTGTCGGCAGAGCCGCTCCAAGCGACCCTAGCGAAGTCAGATGACAAGCTGTCAACATGCAATACTCCAGGAGCAAAGCAGTTGGAGCAAGGGCTGTTGAGCGTAAAGATTGTGCCTGCCGACGGTTCGTTGACAGTGAAGAGAAGAACTCCACTGGAGTTGTAAATCCAGATGGTCACTTCCTCGTCATATTGGCCGGAAGACCAGACAAAGCTGACTGGACTGTCAGCACTGACCGTCACAAAGACGGAGTCCAAAGCCGGACCATCACCATCATTGTCGGCATTCGCGGCGTCGAAAGTTGTAACCGTGCTACCACCCTGCATAACAGAGATATAGCCATCGTTCCAACCATCTGCATAGCCGTCCTCACCGACAATCTTGATCTGGCAAGTGGACTGTGCCTGCGTTACCCAAGGAACACAGAGTGCCACAAGGAGTAACAATTTTTGTAACTGTTTTAACATAACAAAAAAATTTGGTTAATAAAAAAAATGAATTACAAGATTTCCAAATAATAATAATAAAAGAGTCTAAACTGTATAAATATCGACCTAAAAGATGAAAAATCGCTCTCAATAATATAAAATCGAACCTAAACTGAAAAACTTATCATGCATAAGACCGCTCTATCTGCCGAATTATCCGCTTAAAACAGAAACGAATAGATAGTCGAAAAAGACCATTATCGTTTTCGGGCAAAAGGTGTGCAAATATACTAAATTTTTCTTTACAATCATCATGTTTCACATTTTTAACAAAAAATCAACCGTACTATAGCGTTACGGACAAAGTCAGCCCGTACGCCATTGTACTTTTTGAAAAAAAAATGCCGATTCCAAGAACAGACTTGGAATCGGCACAAACGAGTAATAATCCGGCTCGCAAATCAATTGACGAGCATCTTTCCTCTTGGCTACGCTACAGTTTCACCAAACGTTTTGTCACAATGCCCGACAGCGTAACAATGCGCACCATATACAAACCTGGGGGACATACACTTACATCGATCATTGTTGAATAGCCCTTAGCGTCGAATGTAGCCACAAGCTTGCCGTCGCCGGCAAACAGTTCAACCTTTCGCAACTCGAAGGAGGAGAGTACTGTGAAACGGTCGCGTGTCGGGTTGGGCATCAAGTAGACGGTTCCATCCACGGGCATACCAATGCCGACGCCAGAAGTGTCCCAGTTGGGGACAAAGAAACGAAGTGTGTCGCTCCAGTCGCTGACTTTGCCGTTATCGCACAGAGCCCGCAGACATGCCGCATACCACGCCGCCGTGTCCAAATGGTCGACAACCACATAGGGCGACTGGCTCGATACGAACGTCGTGTCGACACCCTCTTCGCGCCACACTGCCAGCTCCCAGCTTTGCGCATCACCGTTTTCCCAATTCACAAACACCGCGTTCCTGTCGAGTGGCTGCACCTGAATGCTTTCTGGCACAGCGCACGTGAAATAGTCAGAAACCCTGAAAGTGAATGTGTTCGACCAAGGACTTTTGCTGATATGAAAAGTGTCACACTCCGCCATGACCCTCATATTATAATTGCGTTCAGCATCCAGACCATAAAGCGTCAGACGGTTGGTATCGACGGTGAAAAGCATGTTGCTGTCAGGCTCAGCACCATCCAACCACAGCTGCACCTGCCAGAGCACAGCACCGTTACCGTCCCATCCAACCACGATGCTATCCTCACCGCCCTCTATTACCCCCAGCCCCGACGGCTGGAGGCAGTCTCTATACTGAAAGTCTGTGTCGATAATGGCGAAGAAAGGCAAGAACACTTGATCGTTATATTCTAATTGAAATGTAGTGTCCATAGGTGTTTCATTGGGTCCTGGGTAAACCGTCGAATAAGGCCGATAGGGGCGAATCAGATAGTATGGAGGATTATGATATTGAATATAATAAGGAGCATAACTTCCGGAATACGTATTGTAACAAGAATATAGAGGATAATACGTGTTAAGATGTTCCGGGCAACTTGAACAAGGAGAGTCACCGCCTTCTTCCTCACCGTGCCGAAGATTATTATGAGTCGTTCCACCCACAAAGAATCGGCCACTGACCAGAACAGGTTTTTCGAAATAAATCTCGTAAACGTCGCGCCTTATCGTTTGTCCATCTTCATTCCTGACAGCCATCCGGTATGTGGGGGCGACAGTATCCCACCTACCCTCGCCCAACTGATTGTATAGCGAATCATACATGATGAAATATTCCGGCAGGCGGCCACTCATTGTCGTGTCGAGGACCCACCTCATATCGCCCGTATAACCAATATAGACCATGCCTGCAATACCCTTGACTCGAATAGGAGTCTCTGCAATACAAGTACGTCCAACATAATAATCCCCAAAATAAAAAAGAAGCCTTTCCTTCAAAGGGTAGAAGGTTGTATTGGGATGCAAATGTTCGTAGTGGTCTATCCAGTTTGTGTCCCAGTAATAAAGATCCGCCTTGCGGTCGCCAAACGGAATCACCGGAAGTGGGTTCTGGGCTTTTGCCCAAAAAGACATCAGAAAAGGAACAACCCAAATAATCTTCTTCATATTCTTCATATTATTAAATTTAACTATTATTGGATACGGTTTCATCTCTCACAATTTACGATTATTGTTTCATCTGCAAAAGAAGCCGTTACACTTGTTAGAACCCTACCTTTAAATACAAACAACTGAACGAAAAAAATTGCAGCATAAAGAGAAAATATATAATTATTTCAATTACATTTATTTATAATATCAAAAAGAAAAAAATTTGCAATTATTAACTTTGCAAATATACATTTTTTTTTAAAATTATTAAATGAGAACGGTTTTTCTTTCGTTGTTTTTATTATTTGTTAAAAACCAACGAGGTGAAAAAGTCGCACAATAAAAAAAACTCTCTGGCGTTACAGCAATGTTTCCGCTCCGACGGCGGTCCGAGCCGCACACGGGAGCAGAAACTAACCCACACACTAACAGACAATATACAAATACAAAATAATCAATAACACATACCGTTAATAACACACACCGTTCCACCACACATACGTTATGCAACAGATAGAAGTCATCATCGAAAATACCGGCGAACGCCGCATGATAGAACAAGGGCTGGAGCTCAGCGAGCTGGCCCGGCAGGTAGACCACCATTGCAAATACCCGGTGCTCTGCGCCCTGGTGAACAACAAGATAAAAATGATGTCCTACCGCGTCTTCAAGCCCAAGAGCATCCGCTTTGTCGACATCACCCACCGCCAAGGCTACCGACTCTACATCACCTCGCTGTGCTTCCTGTTCTACAAGGCCGTGCGCGACTGCTACCCCAAGGCGGTGCTGACGATAGACCACTGGATGGTGAACGGCTTCTTCTGCAAGGTGAAACCCATCGAGGAAGGCTATGAGCTGCCGTCGCAGCTTGAAGTAGTTCGCACCGTACGCGACCGCATGGTAGAGCTGCAACGCCAGGATCTTCCCTTCATCGCGAAGTCCATGCTGGTAAGCGACGCCATCGAGATGATCAAGGACGAGCCCATCCCTGCTACCCGCAGGCTGATGGAAGGGCTCAGGCAGCTATACATCGAGATGTTCTTCCTGGGCGGCACGCCCCACAAGTGGGCCACCCGCTTGGTGCCGTCGACGGGAGTGCTTACGCAATGGGACCTGCGCTCCTTTGCCGAAGGCTACCTGCTGCAGTGCCCCGACCCCCAGATGCCCGAGAAGCTGGACCTCTACCAAGACGCCCCGAAGCTGTTCAACATCTTCCAGGAGCACCACCGCTGGGCCGAGCTGCTGAAGGTGCCCACCATCGACGACCTCAACGAAGAGGTGCGCAACCATCGCGAGAACCACCTCATACAGGTGAGCGAAGCGCTGCACGAGAAGAAATACGCCTCGATAGCCGACATGATCGACCAGCGACGCGACAAGGTGCGCATGGTGCTCCTTGCCGGACCCTCGTCGAGCGGCAAGACCACCTCGTGCCGCCGTCTGGCCGTGCAGCTCTCCGTGCTCGGCTTCGACGTCAAGCAACTGTCGCTCGACGACTACTTCCTGCCTCGCGAGAAGACGCCGCGCCAGCCCAACGGCGACTACGACTTCGAAGCCCTCGAAGCCCTCGACATACCCCTGCTCAACGAACAGCTGCAGCAGATGTTCGACGGCAAGGAGGTAAAGATACCCACCTATGATTTCAAAAAAGGCGAGCCCTACTTCAGCGGCAAGACCATCAAGCTCAACGCCGACAGCATCCTCGTGGTGGAAGGCATCCACGCCCTCAACCCCAAACTGACCGCCGAAATCAACGACGAGCTCAAGTTCAAGATCTACGTGTCGGCACTGACCCAGGTGGCCCTCGACGAACAGAACATCATCCGCTCCAACGACAACAGGCTGATACGGCGCATAGTGCGCGACAACAACTTCCGCGGCTACAGTGCCTACAACACCTTGAAGCGCTGGCCCAGCGTGCGCTACGGCGAGCACGTCCACATCTTCCCCTACCAGGAGAACGCCGACGTGATGTTCAACTCCGCCTTGCTCTACGAACTGGGCATACTGAGACCCTTTGCCGAACCACTGCTGAAGATGGTGCCGCAGAGCGCCGAAGAATACGCCGAGGCCTCACGACTGCTCAGCATTCTGGAGATGATAGAACCCATACAGACCAAATTCATCCCACCCACCAGCATCCTGCGCGAATTTCTGGGCGAAAGCAGCTTCGAATATTGACGCTAAGCGGGTTACAAAAGCACCCCTCCCCTATCACCAATCGGCCGACAACCCGGCCAATCGCATGGTGGAAAAAAAAATTTGCATCACCAACAATAATTCCGACAAGAGGTCGTTTTAGTGGTGCATTTGCGACAATAGCTCAGTTGGTAGAGCGGCGGCTTCCCAAGCCGCAGGTCGCGGGTTCGAGCCCCGTTTGTCGCTCAAAAGATGGCAGTTACACTACGACTGCCATCTTTTTTTCGAAAAGGGCACCGTTTTTTTGAAAAAAAAAAGACCTATTTGTCGAAAAAAGCACACCGCCTGCAGCGTTTTAAGAATCTTTAACAACTTTCATAACCGCTAAAGCACAGCATTTTGCACAAAAAAGGGAAGAAAGAAGCAGAAAAAAGCATGTCAATTCAAAAAAAGGATGTACTTTTGCAGCCGTTTTTAAAGAAAAAATCAAATCATTATGTATCTGACTAAAGAAAAGAAAGAAGAAATTTTCAACGAATACGGCAAGAACGCCAAAGACTCCGGCTCCGCCGAGGCACAGATTGCCCTCTTCACCTACCGCATACAGCACCTCACCGAGCTGATGAAGAAAAACAAGAAAGACCAGGTCTCGGAAAGAGCATTGGTAGGATTGGTAGGAAAGCGTCGTCGCATGCTCGACTACTTGAAAGACACCGACATCGAAAGATATCGTGCCATCATCAAGAAACTCAACTTGAGAAAATAATAGTTTTTCATATTTATTTGGTTATGGTTG
>CAMNKG010000045.1 GCA_946542135.1 uncultured Bacteroidales bacterium | reverse complement strand
GTACGTAGACGGCCTGCACCGAGGTGATGGATCCGCGCTTGGTGGAGGTGATGCGTTCCTGCATCATACCCATCTCGGTGGCCAGGGTGGGCTGGTAACCCACAGCCGAAGGCATACGTCCCAGCAGTGCCGACACTTCAGAGCCAGCCTGGGTGAAACGGAAGATGTTGTCGATGAAAAGCAGGATGTCGCGACCGCCGGTTTTTTCGTCGCCGTCGCGGTAGTATTCGGCCAGTGTCAGACCCGACAGAGCCACACGGGCACGTGCGCCGGGGGTTTCGTTCATCTGACCGAAGACCATGGTACATTTCGAGTCGCGCAGCGCCTCGCGGTCCACCTTCGAGAGGTCCCAGCTGCCTTCTTCCATGCTTTTCTGGAAGGCGTCGCCGTATTTGATGACGCCGGCTTCAATCATCTCGCGCAGCAGGTCGTTGCCCTCGCGGGTGCGCTCACCGACGCCGGTGAACACTGACATGCCGCTGTATTTCTTGGCAATGTTGTTGATAAGTTCCTGGATGAGCACGGTCTTTCCGACGCCGGCGCCGCCAAAGAGGCCGATCTTACCACCTTTCAGGAAGGGCTGGATGAGGTCGATGACCTTGATGCCGGTATAGAGTATTTCTTGGGTGGTGGAGAGGTTCTCGAACTTCGGGGGCTCGCGGTGGATGCCGTAGCGCTTCTCGCATTTGGGGGCATCCATGCCATCGATAGACTGGCCTATGACGTTGAACAGTCGGCCGTTGATGTCTTCACCCACGGGCATGGAGATGGGACCGTCCAGGCTGACGACTTCCATGCCACGCTGCAGACCGTCGGTGCTATCCATAGCGATGGTGCGCATGGTGTTCTCGCCGATGTCCTGTTGGCATTCAAGAATGATCTCTGTTCCGTCGGGACGTTTCACACTCAGGGCGTCATAGATATCAGGAAGTTTGACATCGTCATCAAAGGTGACATCGATGACGGCTCCGATAATTTGGGAAATTTTGCCTTTACAATTAGATTCCATATATGTCTTCGTTTTCTTCTTGAATATGATTAAATAAAAGTTTGCAAATTTACGACAAATCTCGAAAATAAGCGACTTATTTAAGATTTTTTTGACAAAGAAAAATATTTGCGGTTGATTTATAGTGGTTTGTATATTTTCCCCGGAAGGCAGCGACACAAGTTTTTTAGTTCCAAACTCAGCAGTGCTGTGGCTATTTTGGGCAAAGAAAGGTCGGTGTGGTCCCTGATGTCTTCCATGCTGATGTTCGGGTGGGCACGCAGGATGTTGAAGATGGTGGCTTCGTCGCCTTCCAGCTCAGGAAATAGCGTGGTCTGCTCACCTTGGTGCTTGCTCTGCCGTTCCCATCCCATGTTGAAAAAGATGTCGTCGGCATCGCGTATCAGGGTGGCCTTGCAGGAGGCTATGAGTTGGTTGCAACCTTCTGAGTATTTGTCGCCTACGCGACCCGGAACGGCGAAGAGTTCGCGCTGGTAGCTGTTGGCGATGTTGGCTGTGATGAGGGCGCCGCCCGAACGGTTGGCTTCAACCACGATGGTGGCATCGCAGAGGGCGGCGATGATGCGGTTGCGGACGGGGAACATGGCGGGCAGTATGCGTGTGCCGCTCTTGATTTCGGTGACGAGGCTGCCGCCTTGCTGCAGCATCCTTTTGGCCAGAGAACGGTTGGAGGGAGGGTAGAGCTGGTCCAGGCCGTGAGCCAGCACACCTACCGTGGCGAGGTTGTTGTCGAGGGCGGCCACATGCGAGGCGGTGTCGATGCCTAATGCCAGGCCGCTGACCACGACGACACCCTCGTCGCGAAGCCCCTCGATGAGCTTGCGGGTCATCTCTTTGCCGTAGTCTGTGGCGCGACGGGTACCCACCACGCTGACAATGCGGCGGGCGTTGAGGTCGGTGTTGCCCAGACGGTAGAGTAGGATAGGGGAATCGTTGCAGTCGGCATGGTTGAGCCGCTGCGGATAGTCGGGCTCGGTATAGAAGAGGATGTCTATCTTGTTCTTCTCCACAAAAGCCATCTCGCGCTCGGCCTCATGAAAGGTGCTGCGCTTCAGTATGGCCTCGACAATCTCGTCGTTTTTGCCGAAAAGATGTTTCAGGTCGGCCGCACTCATGCGGAACAGGTTCTCGGCAGATTCAACGAGGTCGAGAATCTGTCGACCTTTGCTGCTGCCTACCTTTGGCAGCAACGTCAATGCGATTTCGTAAGTGTAGTCTTTCATTCTCAGCTGCTTTGATGGGGGATGAGCGCAACGTGGATTTGTCTTTTTCGAGGTGCAAAGGTACAATATTTTTTTTAATGGACAAATTTTATGTACCTTTGCATTCCAAAACCGACGGCGCTCGACGTCAGGAAGATTTCTTTTATAATATGATTGTCAATTATCAATTTTGGAATATGCAGATACTGCATGCGGGCGAAACGGCATTGCGGCCGGACGCCATCGTGGTCGACGACAGCGACTGGGAGGCCAATTTCCGCCTGCTCACCGACCAGCAACGCAACGTTGCCGTACGCCCTACGCGTTCTGGCAGGGATTTCTATGCTTTCATGCAGCAACATTACATATACGTTAAGGCGGCCGGTGGCATCGTTGAAGACGGATTGGGACGCCGACTGCTGATGGTACGCAACGACCGCAGCGACCTACCAAAGGGCAAGGTTGAGTCGGGCGAGACCCTTTTGCAGGCCGCTTTGCGGGAAACCAACGAGGAAACGGGCCTTGTCGACATCGTCGCCAAGGACTTGTTGCTCAAGACGTATCACATCTATGACCTCTATGGCGGATGGCATTTCAAACAGACCTCATGGTTCCGCATGCAGGCCTCTGCAACGTCGCCAATGGTTCCGCAACTTGACGAGGGCATCACCGATTTGCTGTGGCTCCCGGCACGGCAATGGTCGGAACGGCTGCGCCACAGCTATGCCACTATGCAAGTCATCGTTTCACAAATGGCTGATTAATAGAATATTCTTCGGCGTTGTTGAAAAAATACATCAAAAAAACGTTCCCCAACGCAATTTTATGTGTATCTTTGCTGCCCGAAATATTAACAGAAAAAGCGTGAATATGTACGAAACTGCCGAACAAACAAGTGCTTTCCTTCTTCAGGTGAAAGCCGTAAAATTGAACAATGAGCATCCTTTTACGTGGGCTTCAGGAAGAAAATCCCCTATTTACTGCGACAACCGTATCACCCTCTCATATCCGGAAATACGTACCTACATCCGTCAGCGTTTCGTTGAGACTATCAACGAATATTTCGGCGATGTCGACGTCATAGCCGGTGTGGCCACTGGTGGCATCGCACAGGGCGCATTGGTTGCTCAAGAGCTCGGCAAGCCGTTTGTCTACGTGCGTTCCGAAGAGAAGAAGCATGGTCTCACCAACCAGATTGAGGGCGAGATTCACAGCGGCCAGACTGTGGTGGTCGTTGAGGACCTCGTATCGACCGGCAAGAGTTCGCTGATTGCCGTCCACGCCCTTCGCGAGAAAGGCTGCGTCGTCAAAGGCATGGTGGCCATCTTCACCTATGGCCTTCAGGTGGCCGCCAAGAATTTTGAAGAGGCTCGCGTCGAATTGCATACGCTTACCAATTACGACACCCTCATCAAGGTGGCTTGCGAACAGGAGTATGTCATGGACAAAGACCTCGAGTCGCTCAAAACATGGCGTCAGAATCCTGAACTCTGGTCGGAACAGCACATGCAGCAGTAACCAATTCTTTTTTACACTATGAACGCCGAATCCAAGAAAGTTGTGGCGCAATGCAGCGCCGAACGGCTCTATAATTTCGCATGCGATTTCCGCAACTTCCAGCGCTTGTTGCCCCCTCAGGTCGAGGATTTCCAGGCCGACGAGAACACCTGCAGTTTCAAGGTGGGGGGCTTTGTGCAGCTCACACTTCAGTATGCCGAGCGTACGCCCTATTCGCGCGTGGCTTTGGCGCCGGCAGCGGGAAGTGGCTCGCCCGTCCCGTTCCGCTTCATACTCATGCTTACGCCTATCGATGAGAGCAGCTGCGACGCGCAGGTGCGCGCCGAAATAGAAGGCGGCAACCCCATGATGGCTATGATGATCAAGCCCAAGCTGCGTCCGGCACTCGACAAGATTGCTGAGCAGATACAGTATTTCTCGGCTGGCATCTGATGACGGCACAAACGGACATCGGCAGGTCTCTCTTGCTGCGAATAAGCTTTCTTATTGTGACGCTCTGCGGCATGCTTGCCGGAGCGTGTTCGCATCGTGTCGAGCTGCGACAGGAAATCAACGCCCTCAACGACTATATGCCTGCCGATATGGAACATGGTCTTGTGGCCGAATCGGTTTCGCTCGACGACACCGTGGTCGTCTTTCGCCTCTTTTTGCGCGACGCTGCCCTTAACGGTTGGAATCCAGACAGTCAGGCCTCCATGGAACAGCTGGGCGAGTATCTCTCCGTCTGGTGGCAGGTCAATGCCAGCCCGCAGTTTGTGCAACGCCTGCGCATCGCCGGATGTGCCCTGAGCTTTCAGGTGCGCTGTGTGGACCCTCCACGAACCATCGTCATCCATCGCACGATCTGAGCTACCCACCTTGCCTGTCGTGCCTATTGGCGCTACGGGGCGTGTGGCTATGAAGCCCCGTGCTCGAAATCTTCCTTTTTTATATTTTTCATATATTAATCATTTTTCGTATATTTGCACGTTGAGTATAATAATGAAATATTAGCGTAAATATATGAAATATAGATTTTTAATTGCGTTATGTCTTGCATTTGGCTCCTATGCCATGGGTCAAAATATCACGAATGTCGCCTTCACGCGTGTCGATAAGGAGGTGACGATTACCTATGATTTGAGCCGCAATGCTAATATCAGGGTATGTGTATCTATCGACGGAGGACGCTACTATGGAGACTACATCCAGAACATGAGTGGCGATGTGGGCAAGAATGTCAAAGCCGGCAAGGATAAGAAAATCATCGTTTACGACCTGCCGGACCTCCGCTTCATACCCTATGAGCCCGACTCGACGGGCTACAATGCTGCCGACACCGTGATCCGCTTCTCGGTAGAGGTCGACGACGGCTCGGTCGACATCAAGCTTAATGGCATGAAATTCCGCATGATGCCCGTTCCGGGAGGCACCTTCACCATGGGCTGCACTCGCCCGGGTAGCGCCAAGCATAACTACGAGGCTGAATTTCCGGTGCATAAGGTTACCGTCGACACGTTCTATATGGGCAAATTCGAGGTGACGCAGCGTCTATGGAAAGAGGTCATGGGCAACAATCCCTCACGGTGGACCTACAACGACAGCCTTCCCGTCGAGCAGGTGTCGTGGAACGATGCGCAGATGTTTATCGCCCGACTGTCGCAGATGACGGGCTACCGCTTCAGGCTGCCTACCGAGGCGGAATGGGAGTTCGCGGCCCGCGGCGGCAACAACTCACGCAATTGTGTCTTCCCCGGTCAAGATGGCGACCCCGGCGCAGTGGCTTGGTACGGAATGAATTCCGGCAACATCACCCATCCCGTTGGCCAGAAGAAACCCAACGAGCTGGGCCTTCACGACATGGCTGGCAACGTGTGGGAGTGGTGCTCCGACTGGTATGATGCCTATACTGCTGAAACCCAAACCAATCCTCGCGGCCCGAAGCACGGAGAGAACCGCATCCTGCGTGGCGGCTGCCTCAATAGCCCGTCGTGGGGATGCACGGTCTCGGACCGCAGCTGGTATCTGCCCGACCATGGCTATGGTTTCCACGGTTTCCGCCTGGTGCTCGATTCCGTCGAAGAACCTGAAGAAGAATAACCTGTTGTTTTTCTTTTTGTTGATTTGCTAAACTATGATTACCGTTCACGACAGGCATTTCAAACTTTATATGCCCGAGGCCGAAATCCTGAACGAGGTCTCACGGGTGGCGACGGAGATTTCTCATGACCTGAAAAGCCTCAATCCCCTTTTCTGCCCCACGCTTACGGGGTCGTTCATGTTCATGGCCGACCTGGCCAAGGCCCTTGATTTTGACGCCGAAACCTGCTTCGTCAAATATGCCTCTTATGCTGGCATGCAGAGCACCGGCACGGTGCGCGCCGACTTGCCCTTCCCCGCCGCGTGCCGCAACAGGCATGTCGTCATCGTGGAAGACATTGTCGATACGGGCATCACCATGGATGCCATGCTTCGTGCCGTCGAGGCGCTACAGCCTGCATCGGTCCACATTGCCACCTTCCTTTTCAAACCGGGCAGCTTCACCAAACAGTTCCCTATCGACTATATCGGCCGGTCCATTGCCAACGACTTTATAGTTGGCTATGGCATGGACTATGACGGTCTGGGTCGTTTCTATCGCGATATCTATGTGGTAGACAATTCAGAATAGGCCATCATGAACGCTGCAGAGAGTGTTTTGCCGCCCTGCTGCGCCGAAATACAAAAGACAGACAACAACAGGAATGCACGTTTCCTACCCCAAAAAACAGTAACAATAACATATTGCCTATCATAAACACTAACCGCCTAACAATTAATACGTAACACTTGATACATAATATGAAACTTCATCTGAAAAGACATCATTTGTTTCTTATTCTCGCTGCTGCTACGCTGGCACTCAACTCCTGCGGCAAAGACCCTCTCAGTTTCGACTCGAGCCTCCTGGTAGGCAAATGGGTTGCCGGCACCGAATATTACCGCTACGATGCCGACGGCAATGGAGCCACGTGGGATGTCGCCGACGATGTGCACGAAGAGGAAGCACAGCCCTTCACTTGGGAATATAATGACGAAAACAACCGTCTCACCCTCATCCATCAGATGGAGATGGGCGGCGTGGTTCCCAAGTCCTATACTATCCTTGCTCTCGATGCCACCACCCTGCAATACAAGGACGGCTATGACCGCATCTACACCTTTTCACACGTTAACTGACCATGGAAGAAAAAGATTTACAGCAAACAGAGAAGGTCGCTGCCCGCAAGGAACGGCGCAAAATGAAGAAAGGTTGGAAGATTACCTGGATAACGCTGGCTTCGCTGCTCGGCCTGGTCGTTGTGGTTTTGTCGGTCGTGGTCTGGCTGGTGCTGACGCCGGCACGGCTGACTTCCATCGTCAACAAGCTCTCCGAGAAATACATACTCTGCGAGACGCATTTCGACAATGTCGACCTGACTGTCGTCAAGACCTTCCCGTACGTGGGACTGCAGGTTGACGGCGTCCGTGTGGTCAATCCCATGGAGGGTGCCGACTCCGACACCGTTCTGTCGGTCAACGAACTCTGCATTGGCATCAACCTCAAGGAGTATCTCAAAAACAAGAACATCGTTGTCACCAAGTTGCTGCTGGACAAAACCGCTGCCAACTTATACGTGAACAAAGAGGGCGTCTCCAATTTCGATATTTTCCCTCCTTCTGAGAGCCCTGATACAACCTCCGAACCTTTCGAGATGCCCGACTTGGTATCGCTGCGTTCCATTCGGATTAAACAACTGGATGTCAACTATAAGGACGAACAGTCCGACCTCGCTGCCCGTATCGGGAATGCTGGACTCAGCGTGGATGGCCATTACACGCCCGACGATGTCGACGCCAAGGTGGACATGCTCATCGACCGGCTGGAGTTTGCCATGCGCGGCGACAGCAGCAATGTCAACGCCGATGTGCGTCAGGTTAGCCTCAAGGTCGACGGCAACGAGAAGCAGCAGTCTGTCGATGGCAACCTGCATTTCGCCATCCATCAGGGTCTGCTGAAAATCAACGATAAAGAGTATGTCAACGAGGCTGCCTACAACCGTGAAGGCGATCTGTTGCTGCTCACGGGACACGTTTCGGCCGATATGCCCAAAAACAGCATCGTTCTCGACGGTGTCGACGCAGTGCTGAAAAACTACAAGCTGTCGCTCGACGGCAGCGTGGTGCTGCCCCAAGCAAACAACCCTATGGCGCTCGACCTGCGTTTTGCCACCAACGCATGGAATGTCGATACGCTCCTTTCGATGTTGCCGCCTGAGTTCACAAGCTGGAAGAAGACCATGCGCCTCGATGCCGACGCCATGCTGAGCGGCAATGTGAAAGGTGCCGTGGGCGACAGCCTGCTACCTGCGGTTAATGCCAACCTGCGCCTCACCGACGGCCGCTTCTACGACAAGACCATCGTGCCCTACGCCTTCAGCAATATTGAAGCCGACATCAGCGCTGACCTTGACTTGAACCGGGACGGCATCTCCAACGTCCAGGTGTCGCGCCTCTCAGCCTATTCTGGCCGCAACCACCTTGAACTCAATGGTACTGTCGACGACCTGCTGGGTCGCATGAATACCGATGCACAACTGCGCGGCAATATTTATCTGCCCGATGCCAAGGCTATGATGCCCAAGGATATGGATATGTCGATTGATGGGCGTGCCCAGCTCAATCTCCATGCCCAGACCAACCTTGAGCAGCTGCAGAAGAGCGACTTCAAGCATATGAAACTCAACGGCGCCATAGCTCTCAATGATTTGCGCGTGGCTTACGACACTATCTTTGCACAGGTGCCCCAGGCTACCGTCAAGGTCAATCTGCCGGCCACCCTCAAACGGGGTCTCTTCGACGAGCTGCTCTCTGCCACGGTAGACTGCAGCGCCATCGCCGCGCAGCTCCCCAACCAAGCCATCGACGGCGACATTAGCCGCACCAAGCTGAAGGTCGCCGTCTCCGATATCTTCGACACCAACATGCCTTTCAAGGTGGTCTGCGATTTTGATTTCGAGAACCTCAGCGGCTCCATGGATTCGATCAAGGCCCAGATGGCAAATCCCCAGGGCTCTTTTGCCATGATGCCTGTCGGCAAAAACAGCGACAAGGTCAAATACAAGGTCGATCTCAACAGCAGCGAGCTTCACTGCCGTGTCAACGACAGCCTGTCGCTCGACCTTGCAGGCCTCAGCATCAAGGGCGGCGCCAACTATGACCCCTCACGTTCCAATGCCCTGCAACAGTGGTCGCCTAATCTCGACGTAGACTTCAAGCGTGGCTATGTCAATATGGCGCAGGTCGACTACATGATCCAGATACCTGACATCAAGTTCAACTATAAGCCCGAACGTTGCGAGATATCCAACGCCAATGTGGTGTTTGGCAATAGCGACTTCTACCTGTCGGGCACGGTCTTCGGCCTTGAGAAATGGCTGAGCCACGAGGCCATGCTCAAAGGCGACTTGTATTTCACCTCCAACTATACCAATGTCGACGATCTGC
Source organism: uncultured Bacteroidales bacterium (assembly GCA_946542135.1). Classification (GTDB taxonomy): domain Bacteria; phylum Bacteroidota; class Bacteroidia; order Bacteroidales; family P3; genus Colimorpha. The sequence continues at coordinate 3,652 of CAMNKG010000045.1, read as the reverse complement.
TTGATGTGTTCAGCGGCATGGGCACCGACCCCGACACGCTGCAGGCACAGCGACAGGAAGACAATGTCGACACCGCGGCGCATCCCTTCATAGTGCCGAAGGACGTTGATTTCACCTTCCATACGCGCATCAAGGAGGCTACGGCCTTTGAAAACGACCTGCGCGAGGTGGCAGGCGACGTGCAGGTGCGCGACGGCGTGGCGGTCCTCAACCAAGTCGGTTTCGTCTGCAAGGCGGCACGCATGCAGCTCACCGGCATGTACAAAACCCCTCGCGTCAACCATATCTTCGTCGGCATGGATTTCCACCTCCTCGACATCAACATTCAGGAACTCATCGACATGATTCCTTATGTCGACACCTTGGTGCCGTTGCTCAACGACCTGGAAGGCGCCGCCGATTTCCACCTTTGTGCCGAAACCTATGTCAATGCATTCTATAAACCCAAGATGAGCACGCTGCGAGGCGCTGCGGCGCTGACGGGCCACGACCTCGTGGTGCTCGATAACAAAGATATTGACAAAATAGCCAAATTGCTGCAGCTCAAAGCATGGCGTGACAAGGACTCGAAGATGCGCGTCGACAGCATCGATGTCGCCATGACCGTGTTCCGTCGTGAGCTGGAGGTCTATCCTTTCCTTCTGTCGTTGCACAAATACCAGATTGTCGCCGAAGGTCGCCACAACCTTGACAATAACTACGACTACCACGTGGAACTCGTCGAGACGCCGCTGCCGGTACGCTTAGCCGTAGATGTTTACGGCACGCTGCCCAAACTCAAGTTCGACATCTCGCCCAAGCTTCGCTACAAGAACCTGTACCGCCCGGCGCGGCGCAGCGAGGTCGACAATGAAGTCCTGCGCCTGAAATCACTTATCCGCCAGTCGCTCGAAGCCAACGTCAAAGAAAGCACGCGCAGCTACGAAGGCCTTGAGGATGCCGACATGGCTCCCGCCAACAACTAACAGTTAACACATAACACACAACACATAGCCATGGTAAAAGTCTCTGTAATACTCCCCGTCTATGGGGTTGCCCAATATATAGAAAAGTGTGCACAGTCGTTGCTGGAGCAGACGCTCAACGAGATGGAGTTCATTTTCGTCGACGACCACGGCCCCGACAACAGCATCGATTTGGTCAAGCAGCTCATTGCCGGCCATCCGAGGGAAAATCAGTTTGTCTTTCTGCGGCCTGAACACAATCTGGGTGCCGGCATGGCGCGCAGTTATGCCATCCCTTATGCTAAGGGCGAGTATCTTGCCTTTGTGGACAGCGACGACTGGGTGGAGCCTACCATGTTTGAGGAACTCTACAACGAGGCTGTCGCCCAAGGCAATAGCGACCTCTGCTATTGCCAGATTTCGAAGGACTACACCGACTGGCAGCCCAGCGAGACACTCAAGAACCCCGACATTCCTTCAGGCCCCCTGACGGCGGAGAGCAAACGCTATTTCCTGACCCATTTCGTGTCGATGTTCTCGACCTACATATACCGTCGGCAGATGGTCGAGGAGCATCACCTCCATTTCCCCGAGTCGCGTAGTGCCGACGACAGTTTCTTTATCATCAGCGCGTTGGTTATGGCGCAATCGATGGCACATGTCGACAAGCCGTTCTATCACTACATGATCCGTCCCGGCTCGGTGACCACCACGAAAGACAGCGTGAAGTACCAGAAGCGTCTGGCCACTTTCCGCTCGTTGATGGCATTTCTTAAAGAAAGCGGAGCCTATGAAGAGAACAAGAACGAGATTGACTTCATCTATCTGAAGAAAGGCTATTTCAGTTCGGTGTTCAACTATGTGAGCAACTCCATCGAACCTAAGAAGGAGACCGTCGACGAAATCCGCAAGGAGATGTTGCAGCATGTGCCCGACTACCGCCGCAATCCTTATTATCGCAGCAAGATGTCGTTGCGTATGCTGGACTGGATGCTGCGACGCTGCAAATGGCTCGCGCTACGCCTGATACCCATCTATGTACGGAAGACCAACCAGGTGGTTTAGTCCCTGTAACAATTGTTTAATAAAGGAAATAAAAAAGTGCCCGTCGCATGAAGGGCACTTTTTTAGTATGGTCTGATGATGACGGCGGGGCGTTATCCCAGTTGGGCGGACAGCTCCTGGGCTTGTTCGATGGAGTCGTCGATGGCGGAGTATTCCCAACGGGCGTAGCGGCCGACCATGTAGACGTTCTGTCGGCGCATGCTTTCGATGACGCGTTGTGTTTCGGCTTTGCTGTCGTGGGTGATGTGGACATAGGCAGGCTCGACGATGATGGCGTGGTGGCTCACCAACTGGTGCTGGTCGGTGATATGGACGCGGCGTAGGTCGACGAGGGTGCGCTGCAGCAGCCGGTCGATGTCGACGGGCTCGTCGCTGCGGAGGCCTATCTCGACATAGAGACTCATCTTCTCGCGCGGGGCGATGTTGTTGTAGAAGCCGACGCGGTAGAAGACTTCGTCGCCGGGGAAGTAGACCCAGTTGACTTCTTTGTCGCGGCTGGGGAGGTCGAAACCGAGGTTGAGGACCACAATCTTGTTGGAATGCAGCAGATGGCTGTCGCCGCAGTGGGCCATGTCGATGAAGCGGTTGAGTGGCAAGGTGGAGATGAGATGGTCGTAGTGGTAACTGCCACGGTCGGTGGTCACTGTCTTGCTGTCGGTATCGATCTCGACGACGCTCTCGCCCAAATGGATCCGCTCGGTGACGAGATGTTTCATGTAGCTGTTGACCAGCTGCATGGTGCCGTCTTTGGGATAGAGGAAGAAGTCGTTGTAGGTGGTTCCTTTCTGCCCGTGATAGAAGGTCATCAGCATGTCGAAGGTCAGTTTGGGCAGGAATTTACCCATCGAGTCGCGTTCCAGCTCGTCGAGGTCGCAGGCGTAGAGTTTCTCATTGTAGGGGATAAGGAACTTGTCGGAGATGCCGGCGCCGAACTTTTGCCGCACAAAGCTTTTGAATGAAGGCGCATTGTCGGCGTCGTTGGCGAAGTAAAGGTCGGTGAGGCACTGGAGGAACTCGTCGGGTGGCAGCTGGTGGATGTTGTACTGGAAGGGGGCGTTGAGGTAGCGGTCGCCATAAAAGACTTTGGCGCATTTGGTGACGTTGCAGAGTTCTACGCCTTCGAGCATCTGCTTGACGAACTGACGTGTCTGTTCAGAATGGAAGTGGAAGAAGTGACCTGCAACGTCCCACACGAAGCCAGGGGCGTAGAAGGAGCGGCAGAGGCCGCCGGGCATGCTTTCTTTCTCGATGACAAGGTAGTCGTCGTGACGCTTCTGGTAGGCGAAGGCCAGTCCGCTGATGCCGCCACCAAGTATGAGGTATTTGACGTTGTGCATGGCTGGTGGGATTTAAAGTGTTTGATCGGGTGACGATTGGGGTTTGCGATAAACGACCACGAGGGCGCCGGCCATGAGGAGCAGCATGATGATGCCTACGATGAGGCTGATGGTGTCGTTGCGATGGAGTGTGGGCGCTTCGTTGACGAATTCGATGGTGTGGTCGCCGGCAGGGACAACGATGGCGCGGAGGATATAGTCGACGCGGAGATATTCAGTGGGTTGGCCATCGATGTAGGCGCGCCAGTCGGGGGCGTAGAAGACTTCGGAGAAGACGGCGAGGCGCGAGCTGCTGGTGTGGCTCTT
>CAMNKG010000044.1 GCA_946542135.1 uncultured Bacteroidales bacterium | reverse complement strand
GATGTTTGACGACATTTTTCATACAATCAAATCGGCCTCGGAGGGCTTATACAAGGAGAAAGGAAGCAAATTTCTTGCCTTCGCTTTCCCCGTGCAGTCTCTGGACGAGGTGAAGCAACACCTCGACCGGCTTCGAAAGGACTATTTCGATGCACGTCACCATTGCTATGCCTACATCCTGGGTCCCAACAAGGACACCTGGCGTGCCAACGACGACGGCGAACCCAGCGGCACCGGCGGCCGCCCCATCCACGGACAGCTGCTCAGCGCCGACCTCACCGACACCCTCATCGTCGTGGTGCGCTATTTCGGCGGCATCCTGCTGGGTGCCTCGGGACTGGCCAACGCCTACAAGGCCGCCGCTCGCGACGCCATAGACCACGCGGTCATCATCGAGAAAACCATCGACATCCGCTACCGACTCCATTTCGAATACGCCGCCATGAACGACGTGATGCGCATCATCAAAGATTTCGGCCTCACCCCACGCAACCAAGACTTCAACCTCGACTGCCGCCTCGACGTCGAGGTGCGCCAATCCGAAAGCGTCCGCTTCTATGACGCGGTGGCAAACCTTCGTACCGTAAGGATAGAACCTTTGTAACGTTAACATAAACCTTAACTTCAGGTACAATATGAAAAACATTGTCGCATTCGTTGTCTTCGCTTTTGTCTTCGTTTTCGTCCCTCAAGCCCAAACCGTCGAACCAAACTGGGAATCCCTCAACCAGCGCCCTTATCCGCAATGGTTCAGCGATGCCAAGCTGGGCATCTTCGTCCATTGGGGACTCTACAGCGTTCCGGCCTACGCCAGCAAGGAGGGCTACGCCGAATGGTTCTACCGTGGCCTGATGACCGGCGACACCGCACGGCGCCGCATCATGAGTCTCTATGCCGACACCACGCTGCCTGTGTTCGATCAATACGCTACCCTCGCCGACCATTGGCATGCTGAACTTTGGCAACCACAACAGTGGGCTAACCTGTTCCGTCGGGCGGGAGCACGCTACGTGATGCTTGTAACCAAACATCATGACGGCTACTGCCTCTGGGACAGTCCTCTGCAGCCTACCTGGAACAGCACCATGAGTGGCCCTCGCCGCAACATCGTGGAGGATCTGACATCGGCGGTAAGGAAGGAGGGTCTGCGTATGGGCTTCTATTATTCGCTGACGGAATGGAGCAACCCTCGCCATATATGGATGCGACATGCCGACGACAGCATCGGTGACTACGTGGAAAACTACATGATACCACAATTCAAGGAACTGGTGGCACGCTACCGTCCCGATGCTATTTTCTGCGATGGCGATTGGCAAAACACGGCGGAACAATTTCATGCTCCCGAGCTCATCAGCTGGTACTACAACTTGGTGGGTCCCGATGCCATCGTCAACAACCGGTGGGGGAGGGGTACCAAGCACGGCTTCCTCACCCCAGAGTACAGCCAAGGTATCATTGAGGTCTCCTCACCGTGGGCCGAATGTCGCGGCATAGGGCGCAGCTTTGGCTTTAACCGCAACGAGGATATCGAGAATTTCCTCTCCGACAGCGAATTGATTCACCATTTCTGCGAACTGGTGGCGGCAGGTGGCGGCCTGACGCTAAACGTCGGCCCCATGGCCGACGGCACCATCCCCTTCATCCAGCAAGAACGGCTCCTGGCTCTCGGCAGGTGGCTCGACGTCAACGGCGAAGCCATCTACGGATCCTCTCCCTATTTCGACACCGACTGCAGAGGCAATGTGGTGACGAACCATACCCTCTACAGCCGCACCTCCTTGCCGCTTCCGGCGTCGGACGCTGTCGACTTCGACTGGGTGCGCAACGCCCCACTGAAAGATATGCCTGTCGACAACTTCGTTATCCGATGGGAAGGCATCGTGGAGGCTCCCGCCTCGGGCGATTACATCTTCCGCATCGTGGCCGACGATGAGGCTACGGTGTCATTTGAGCCGGCGCACTCGCCTGTGGCCGACAGTGGCCGCGCGGTCTTCCTGCAGTATCACCATGCATGGGCCGACAACGACGACGCCCAGCGGTCGCTCCATTTGCACAAGGGCGAACGACTGCGCTTCTTTGTCGACTACCACGAGAAGGACCTTGAGGCTATGGTGCATTTCTGCTGGAGCCTCGACGGCGGCAAGAACTTCCTCCCTGTTCCGGCCCAGTGGAAGGGTATTGCCACTTCGGAAAGTGCCAAACGTTGTTTTACCCGCAAGGGCAACGACCTCTATGTGATTCTGTTCGAACGCCCTGGCCAACAGGTTACGCTCGGCGATCTGCCACAACTCAAAAAGAACACGACGATGCAGCTGCTGGGCACCTCGGCACCTCTGAGTTGGAAGAAGCTGAAAGATGGTAGGGTCGTTGTAGACCTCTCGGCGGTCAGCGCCTCCGAGGCGAATCGTCTCGACCATGCCTGGGTCATCAAGGTCGGCAACGTGTTGTAAGAGCGGATGCACGATCGATATAATAAAAAAATCTTTCCCAGCTGTAATATTTTTTGCCAATCAAACGATATATAGGCAAATTGAATCCTCAGACAGCAAGGTGACTCGCATAGAATACAACAACAACATCGACTCTTGGTCAGGCAATGTGTACCGATTTGCCGTCTGGAACTGTGGCGACCATATGCGCGCTGAGGATGCTGTGCAAGAGGCCTTTGCAAAACTGTGGGAGTGCCGCTCCAAAGTGCCTGTTGAGAAAGGTCTGGGATACCTTCTTACTGTGACCCGGCGCTATCTGGTGGACTGCTTCCGCCACGACCAGGTGGTCGACAAGGTGCACCATGCGATAGCGTCTTCCTCGTCGGATGCTGTCGACGATGGAACCGAAGCGGGATTCAGCGACGAGATGCTCTCTGCCCTACGGAAGCTACCCGAAGTGCAACGCTCGATACTGCAACTTCGCGACGTTGAAGGTTATAGCTACAAAGAGATTGCACAGATGCTGGAACTCAGCGACCAACAGGTGCAGGTCTACCTCTTTCGGGCTCGCACTACGATGAGAAAAATACTGAACAAAACAGAATTCTAAAAAAGAACAAAATAAATATTTTATCAAATAAAATCTTTCCAAAGTTAAAGTTAAGGTTAACGTTAAAGAAAATGATAAACGAAGACAACATAGAACTCATACTGTTCCGCTACAAGGAAGGACTACTCGACGAAGCTGAGACCGCTGAGGTGGAGAAGGCCTTGGCCTCGCGCCCCGACTGGCAGTCTTTGGCCGACAGCTATGACCCTGGTCTTGTCCTTCCCGCCGGAGCAACGATGTCCTATCCGCATGCCGCTTCGTTGCGCAACGGTGGTCCCAAAGCCGTACGACGTAAGATGATACCCGTCTGGATTACTTCGGCGGCTGCTGCCTGTCTGCTCTTCGCCGTCGTTGTCGGCTTCCTCAACCGTACCCCGGTGGTTCCGCAAAGCACCCCGATGGTTGTGGCGGCGCAACCTGCCGTTACTGTCGACACAATGCATTGGTCCACCGAAACTTCCGCTCCAACTTCTATAACGCCATCGCCGAAGGCAAAGACCTACAGCAATACCGCCGCCATGGACAATAACAACGCCCCCACTGTAGAAGAAAACGCAGAAAGAATAATGCCATCCGGTCGGGAGGAAGTGATACTTTCCACTCCGGCAGTAGCTGAAGAGCCTATGATGGTGGCTGACATCAGTGGACTGAAACCGTCGTCCTGCGATGTCGACGTGGACAACGAAGAGGCAGTCTATTCCACCAGACTGATTACCTACATCGACGACTTTTCAGAACAGGCGTCACTACGCACCCCTCCTGTCTACTCGACTGGCCAGACTCAGGGCGACGCCCGCAGCGCCATCTCCGACCAGGTCTCTGACTTGGCGTCTAAAAGTGGCTCCTTCATCGCCAACACACGTCGCCGCTATCAGGAACATGAGTCGCAGATAGCATCCGATATTGAAGATATAGCAGAAAATAACCCCATTATCAGAAGATTATTAGCAAGTATCCTATGAAAAAAGTATCATTCCTCTTATCGCTGGCTTTGTTGCTGGCAAGCCTGCAGTCCATGTCGCAGACGCTACGCATGCGTCAGGATTTTGGCAATTCGGTATCCATCCTCGATTTTCAGGGTAAGGCACACATCAGCGTAACTTACGACACGGTGAACTACATCGAGGTGAAATTCAACCCTAAATATGCCGACCCTGAACGCGACAAGAACATCTTTGTGGCGTACAACCGACTGACTGTCTACGACACCGTGGGCGAAAATGAATATGCCATCCATGTCCGTCAGAACCAGATCTCTACGGTTCATACGGACCAAAACTGTCAGGTGACGTACCCCGACGGCGATAAAAATTTCCGTTTCAGCAATGGCAGTAGCGATGTGAAGTCGTTCGCCGAAGAACTGAAGTCAATCATCGACGAGTTCGCTAACACCTACGACAGTGTGTCGTCCTCTGCCAGCGGCAAGTTGTCGGCCAAAAGCAATAAGCGCCGCTACAGCGTCAGCGACCGCACCAACTTCGACTTCCATTGGGGCTTCAACAATTGGGGCGACACCTGGTACAACGGCCTTATGAAGATGGAGGGCCCCTACAACCTGCGTACCAGCTTCAGCTCCTTTCAGCTGTCGGAGAACTACGCCATCGTGATGACTCCTCATTTCAAATTATCGTTGGGCATAGGCTACGAATCGGATGTCTACAAATTCAGCGACAACTACGTGTCGATGGGTTCTGACGGCGCATTGGCTACCGAGAACCAGGCGGGTGTCGACGCCGTCAGCGGCGTGACGGGTACCTCGTTGGGCGACTGGTCCACCAGGCTGGTGACGCGCTACGTCACGATGCCTATTGAGATAGAATACCGCGACAAGTCGATCCTCAAGTCCTTCAAGCTGGCCCTGGGCATCGTGCCGGGCCTCAGCTTCAACAGCAGCCACACAGGCCTCAAGCATGAACTGGAACGCAAGGGCCGCAACTACCAAGATGTACAGGATGTGTCGAAATACATCAACCCGTACAAACTCGATGTACGCCTCACCTTCAAACGCAAATCGTTCGGCGTATTCATTCAGGTGCCCACACTTCCACTCTTCATCGATACCGACACCAAAGTCTATCCCATCAAGATTGGCTTCATGATTTGACCTTAAGCAATATAGTAGAATAGTACCTTTCTGAGGCTGGAGCACACCGTGCTTTGGCCTCTTTTTTTGTTGTGCTTCAGCTCAAATGCCAGTGTTTCCTGCACAATAAAAAGAAGAAGTCAACGTTTTTTTCATAAAAATGTAATTTTTTCCCGTTTTGTGCTACATATAGGGCGATTGAATGATCATAACAACTTCGTACAAACGTTTTATACCAGATTATTATGAACCAAGGAAAAGACATCTGCAAGCATCTCAAGGAGCTTCGTCGTCAGATAGCCAGCGACAACGATATCGATCTGCATATACCGGAGTGCACCTTCAAAGGTGAGTGCAGCGGCACCTGTCCGCAATGCGATGCGGAACTGCAAATACTCGAACGCGAACTGTCGCGCCGTTCCCTGTTGGGCAAAGCCGCCATCGTCGGCGCTGCCGCTTTCACGCTTGTAGTAGCACAACCGGCAATGGCGCAGGAACCTCACCGCCCTGTGTCGCAGTCTGTGGCAGTGGCGTCTGCTGTCTCCCCGTCGCTCAAGGGTAATGTCTTTGACGACAAAACTGGCGACCCCATTCCTTTCGCCAACGTAATCCTGAAGAAGAATGACACGATAGTTTGTGGAACACGTACAGATTTTGAGGGCAGTTACTTGTTCGAGAATTTGGAACCGGGAAACTACACATTGGCAGTCAATTACATAGGATACAATCGGTATAGTAGCGAAATCACAATCCTTCCCGCCAAAGGGAATGAAGATCCTGTCTGCATTAATGTGAATTTGTCCGATGTGGGTCTGATACGAGGCACTTTGGGAATGGTGTCGGTGGAAACAATAGAGGATAAAGCTATCGATCTCGGAAAACCAATATGGGGGCAGCACTTCGATGAAGACCAAATCAAACATTTCCCCACACCTTGAATCGAAGGGGGTTTACCTTCAATTTAATATCGCAACTCGCAGAACTTATGTTAAAGACCAATATGAATCACGGAAAGAACATCTGTCGTCAACTTAAACAATTGCGACGTGATATTGCCGATGCTAACGGCATAGAACTGCACCAGAAGGAATGTACCTATCAAGGCGAATGCGAGGGCACTTGCCCATACTGCGACGCCGAGCTGCGCTACCTTGAAAGGGAACTGGATCGCCGTCGCAACATCGGCAAGGCTGCCGTCGTGGCGGGCACGGTGCTGACGATGGCATCGGTACAGACGGCGCAAGCCCAGGAGCCCGTCGTTATGGGCAAGCCGGCAATGCCGGTCGAAGAGGCTGCCAGCCAAGGCACGCTGAAGGGAACCGTCACCGACCGAAAAACCGGCGAACCGATGATTGGTTGCAATGTCGTGTTAAGGCAAAACGGGCAGATTATCACAGGGGCAAGAACCGATTTCGACGGCATCTACACCATCAAGGGTGTAAAGGCGGGCACATATTCGGTGGAGTTTTCGTATATTGGCTACATTAAACTGATTGTGCCTGACTTCGAAGTCCGTGCGGAAGGGTTCACCATACTAAATCAGAAAATGTCGAGTGACAAGAACGCGAAAATAGACGCAGTTGTAGTCGAGGGACCTTTGATGGGCATCGTGCCTGTGACCGAAATCAATATTGGTGAGCCCGACACAGGCCGTACTCCGACGGTGATTATCGAAACCAACAGCACTGGCGAGGCTACAGGCAGATACACCATCGGCGGCGTGGAGGTGCAGCTGAACGGCACTCCGGCCAGCGTTCCCGCCGAGCCGTCGCCGGTGGGTCGCAAAGTCGATGATGACAACACCAACCCCCTCGACAATTGTGTCCGTTAAGCCATGGAACCTGTCCCGTTCATAGGCATCTCGCGCCACCGCATCGGCGTTGATGGCAAGGGTGTCACCACGTTGGCTGCTTTCCACGGCTGTCCCCTGCGCTGCCGCTACTGCCTTAACGCTGCATGTTTGGGTCCCTCTGACCATTTCTATCACTATACTCCTGAAAGCCTCTACGATAAGGTGCGTATCGACAACCTCTACTTTTTGGCTACCAGTGGTGGCATCTGCTTCGGTGGCGGCGAGCCGCTGCTGAGGGTCGACTTCATCGCCCGCTTTCGCGAACTCTGCGGTTCGGCATGGCGCCTTACGGCCGAAACTTCGTTGGCCGTACCTCGTGCTGCGGTGGTTCGCGCCGCCGAAATCTTCGACGAATTTATTGTCGACATTAAAGACGCCAACCCTGTGATATACAAACGCTACACTGGCCGCAGCAACCGCCAGGCGTTGGCCAACCTGCACTGGCTGCTCGACAAGAAAGGCCCAGAGTGTGTCACGGTCCGTGTGCCGCTGATTCCTGAATACAACTGTGACGACGACCGCGACCGCACCATCGGCTTGCTGCACCGGTGGGGCGCCACTCACATCGACCGCTTCGAATACATCGTGCGGCAGCCGCAACAAGGCACCTGAACAATGCAGCGGAACGGCTTTTTTTCAACAAGTGTAGCCCCGTTGCCGTCAATTCCACTTCTTTTTTGTATTTTTGCAGTTCTTTTACTGTATCTTGTTTTATAATTACTGTTTTGAAATGAGTGAGTTATTGGCACAATTGAACGAGGCGCAACGCGAGGCGGCAGCCTGTACCGAAGGTCCGGTGATGATTATCGCCGGCGCCGGTAGCGGCAAAACACGCACGCTGACCTACCGCATCGCTCACCTGATAGAAAAGGGGGTCGACGCCTTCAATATTCTGGCGTTGACTTTCACCAATAAGGCCGCCGGCGAGATGAAGGAACGTATCATCAAGCTGGTAGGCCCCGACGCGCGCAACCTATGGATGGGCACCTTCCACTCGGTATTCGCTCGCCTGCTGCGCGCCGAAGCGCAAAAACTGGGCTACATCCAAAGTTTTACCATTTACGACAACGATGACAGCAAATCGGCTATCAAACAGATTGTCAAAGCAATGAACCTGGACCCCAAAACCTATAATCCGGGCTACGTCCTGAGCCGTATCTCCATGGCTAAAAGCAGCCTCATTGGTCCGGAAGACTACTGTTCTAATGTCGAAATCCAACAAACCGACCAGACGGCCAAGAAACCGCTCATCGGCGAGATATACAAACTTTACAACAAAAGGCTGCGCAACGCCATGGCGATGGATTTCGACGACCTGCTGTTCAACACCAACATCCTCCTTCGCGACTTCCCGGAGGTGTTGCTGAAATACCAGAACCGTTTCCGCTACATCTTGGTGGATGAGTATCAGGATACCAACTATGCGCAGTATCTGATTGTCAAAAAGCTGGCAGCACGCTACCAGAATATCTGCGTCGTGGGCGACGACGCTCAGAGCATTTATGCTTTCCGCGGCGCCAATATCCAGAATATACTCAATTTCAAACGCGACTATCCAGGTGTCCATCTTTTCAAACTGGAACAGAACTATCGTTCCACCAAGAATATCGTCAATGCCGCCAACTCTATTATTTCCAACAATAAAGAACAAATCCAGAAGGAGATATGGACCGACAACGGTACGGGCAACCTGATCACGCTGCTGCAATGCACCGACGAACGCGACGAGGGCAACAAGGTGACGGAGTCGATCATTCAAGCCCATCTGGGCGACAACCGCCCCTTCAAGGATTTCGCCATCCTCTACCGTACCAACATCCAGAGCCGTGCCGTCGAGGAGTCGCTGCGCCGTCAGAACATTCCTTACCGCATCTATGCGGGCATCTCTTTCTATGGCCGTAAGGAAATCAAGGACGTGCTGGCATATCTTCGTCTGGTGGTCAACAACCACGACGACGAATCGCTGGTCCGCGTCATCAACTATCCGGCTCGCGGTATTGGCAACACTACTCTCGACCGCATCCGCCTGGCGGCGGCTGATAACGACGTCAGCATTTGGACGGTACTCGAACATATCCAGGATTTTGGCCTCGGCATCAACAGCGGCGTGATGAACAAAATCGTGGAATTCAGAACCATGATACAGCTCTTCTCGTCGCAGGTCTACACCATGGATGCCTACGAACTGGCTCGTCGCATCGTCAACGCCTCGGGCCTCATCACGATGCTGCGCAACGATGACGACCCCGACAACGCCAACCGCATCGAAAATATCGAGGAGCTCCTCAACGGTATTCAGGAATACTGCGATCGTGAAGATACGATCACCCCTGGCGAGGTGGCTGTCCAAGACGCAGACACCGCGTCGGACGCCGACGGCAACACCCAGGCTGTCAAAACACTCGACATGTTCCTGCAACAGGTTCTGCTCCTCACCTCGGAGGACAAGGACGACGAGAAGGATGCCGACAAGGTGTCGCTGATGACCATCCATGCCGCCAAAGGTCTGGAATTCCCTTACGTCTATGTGGTGGGTATGGAGGAAAACCTCTTCCCGAGCATGATGTCGATATCTTCACGGCAGGACCTGGAGGAGGAACGACGGCTCTTCTATGTGGCTGTGACTCGCGCCGAAATCCAACTGACGCTCTCCTACGCCCTTATGCGCTATCAGTACGGACAGACTTCCTATCAGGAGCTGAGCCGTTTTGTGGAAGAGATCGATCCGGCCTACCTGCTCATGCCTCGCCGGCGCCAGTCGGCATTCCCTCAGGCGGGTAGCTTCCCTCGCGGCGGCTCGCAACAGCGGCTTTTCGGCAACACCGCTCCTTCGTTCAAAAAAAAGGAACCTGCAGCACCTCCCAAATTGCGCCGCATCGAGAAGCCTGCGCCTGCTGGCCCTACCATGGGCAACACCCCAGCTGAAATCAACGCCATACAACCTGGCATGTGGGTACAGCATGCAAAATTCGGCAGAGGCAAGGTGCAAACGGTCGAAGGCGCTGGCGATAGCCGCAAGGCTGTGATATTCTTCAATGACATCGGCCAGAAACAGCTGATGCTCAAATTCGCCAAATTGGTTATTTTGGAGGACTGACGCCATGAGGGTGGTTTTGCAACGTGTAAAGAAGGCTGCTGTCGATATCGATGGCATCCGCCATTCGGAGATCGGGGCGGGCTTGCTGATTCTGGTCGGCATCGAGGACCGCGACACGGATGCGGATATCGATTTCCTCTGCCGCAAAATCATCGCTATGCGTATCTTTGACGATGCGCAGGGTGTGATGAACCTTCCCATAACAGAGGTGAAGGATGGCGACATCCTGGTCGTGAGTCAGTTCACCCTGATGGCCAGCACTCGTAAGGGTAACAGACCCAGCTATATCCGTGCTTCGAAGCCGGATTTCGCTATCCCTATGTATGAGAAGTTCTGCGCGGTGCTGTCGTCTATGCTGGGACACCCTGTCAAAACGGGGATATTTGGCGCCGATATGCAGGTTTCGCTTGTCAACGACGGTCCTGTGACCATCATGATGGACTCGCAGCTAAAGGATTCGTTTTGATATCTGTCTCAACAAATTTTTTATTATGAAAGCAAAAGTGATTTTGATTACGGGCGCCAGCAGTGGCATTGGCTTCGACGCGGCTCGCGAGCTGGCTGTTCAGGGCCATAAGGTTTATGCGGCAGCTCGACGTTTGGACCTCATGGAGCCGCTGCGGTCCTACGGCGTAGTGCCGTTGCAACTTGATGTGACTGTCGACGAGTCTATGCAACGTTGTGTCCAGTCGGTGCTCGAAGCGGAAGGTGCTATCGATGTCCTGATCAACAACGCCGGCTACGGTTTCTTTGGCGCCGTCGAGAATGTTCCTATGGACGAGGCTCGTCGTCAGCTGGAAGTCAATGTTTTCGGTCTGGCTCGCATGTGCCAGCTGGTGCTGCCTTCCATGAGACAGCGTCATTGCGGCAGAATCATTAATACGTCATCTATCGCCGGCAAACTGGTGCTGCTCTATGGGGGATGGTATCACGTTTCGAAATTCTCGGTCGAGGCGTTGAGCGATGCCATGCGCATGGAACTCAGACCTTTCGGCATCCATGTGTCAATGATTGAACCGGGTGGCATCAAGACGGATTGGGGCATCATCGCTGCTCGCCATCTGCGCGAATCGTCAAAAAACACACCCTACGAGTCTTCTGCTTGTGCTGAGTCGGAACTGCTGCATAATGCCTATTCGGGCTCTTGGCTCTCCTCGCCGCATGTCATCACGAAGGCTATTGTACGTGCCGTCAACAGCCGATGGCCGCGTGCCCGCTACCGTACGGGCCGTTTTGCGCATTCGGGGGTATTCTTCCATTGGTTGCTTCCAGCCAAATGGTGGGATGCGCTCATGAGGTCTTTCTCCAAAATAAAGGTCTGATACCTGTCGTGGCTCAGGTGGCCTATCGCTTCTTGAATTTGGTGATCATATCGATGTCGTTAGGTTCCGGATCGTCGGGAATGTAGGTCACTTTAAGAAATGCGGTGTCTTTCAGAAAGTCGATGCTGCCTACCTGCACTTTGACGATGTCGAGTCCGGTGCGTTCCTTCAGGTCTGCCAACAGGTCCTCTCGCCGCTCGGGCTTGATGAGCTCTATTTTTTCGTAGGTGATGATCTTTTGGGCTTTGTGTCTCGACATGCCGGCGGCTTCCAACACGCCTATCAGGACGATGAATAATACGTTGGTGGCTATAAATGAGGCATAACTGGAGGCCATGCCGGCTCCGTTGATGATGCTGATGGCTATCAGCACAAAGAGATAGGTCATCTCGCGTATGGGGAGCTGCTCGGTGCGGTAGCGGATCATGCTGAATATGCCGAAAAGTCCCAACGCTATGCCAACTTCTATCTTCATATTCTGCAATTGATATAGGATAAAGAAGATGGCTGTGCTGAAGAGAAGGTAGGTGAAATAATAATCGCGACGTTTGCTTTTGGGATAGTAAAGAAAATGGGTTATAATCCAGCAAACCAACAGGTTGATGCCGAAGAGGATGAGCATCTTCCACAAGCTTGGTGCATCGAAAAATGGTAACCCGAGGAAATCAAGGGTCTGCTCTTCGGCGTTGCCGAAACGGGCTGCTATATCCGCATCGTCAAGATTGCCGCTCTCGGTGATGGAGGCATTGTCGGCAGCAATAGATTCTTCGGATGGCAGAACGATGTCGTCGTCAATACCTTGGGCATAGACATTGTTTCCAAACAGGAGCGCCATCGCTATGACGGCAAAAGCAATCATTTTTTTCATTGGTATCGGAGTTTTGTGATTTTATCGATATATAACAATTTTGGTTTAAATCGGTTGCGCTTGGCCGATGGGTCGGTAAGTGCTGTGCCGATGCAATACTTGCTCATGCGTCGCGGCAGGATGTGCAGCTCGTGGAGCGTGCGCTCGATGTCGGACATCGGCGCTCCGACTTCGTGCTTCACTTCGATGACTAACAGCGGGCTGATGTCGGCATCGATGCCTGTGGCGCGGTTGTGGAATGTGATGCCGTGGTCGATGGTGACGCGCTCACTCATACCCTTGTCGACCAGCGTGATGCGCTCGAAACTGTTTTCGAGGCAGGGGTGCAGCATGGAGATGGGGTAGGGGGTGTTCTTGTTGACAAACTGCGACACTTCGGGAACCTCCAAACTGTGGTCGAACATCTGGACGTCGATGGGAATGCGCACCTTGCGGGTCTTCTTTTTATTGTCTTTATTCTTGATTTCGAAGAAGGTGGTCTCGGTTGAGCGATAGGTGCGGACGCGCAGCTTTTGCCGGTTGAGCTTTTTGTTGTGGTGCATCGTGTACATTTCTAGGGTGTCGGTGTCGAAATAGAGCGTGCGGTAAGGTGCTATCGGATTGCCTTCGATGTGCTGCACATAATAGCCGTCGGCGATGCGCGACAGCAGCTCGTCGAGCAGCGCTGCCGGGGCCATATACTTCTGGTCCAC
>CAMNKG010000043.1 GCA_946542135.1 uncultured Bacteroidales bacterium | reverse complement strand
ACATCGGCGGCTTCAACGAGTGGAAGAACATCGACATCATCAAGGTGCTCATCAATACGGTCGACCGACTGCTGGGCCGCCCCGAAGGTGCCGACATGGACCTTATCACCTACGTCACCGACCGCGCCGGCCACGATATGCGTTACGCTATCGACAGCAGCAAACTGCAGCGCGAACTGGGCTGGGAACCAAGTCTGCAGTTCGAAGAGGGCATTGAAAAAACGGTCAGATGGTATCTGGACAACCAGGAATGGATGGACAATATCACCAGCGGCGACTACGAGAAATACTACGAGTCCATGTACGGCAACCGTTAGCATTGTTGCTGTTGCGCTCCCTCGTTAGGGTATATTACTCCGTTGTTGGTAATAGCATGATCTTGTCCGTCGCTGGGCTACGCGTCTATGTCGCGTGACTCGCCAGGCGGACGTAAAAACATTGAAAAGGTATAACAAAATATTATGACACTCGATTTATTGTATATCTTGACGGCCCTTATTCCGTTTGTGATGCTCCCTGTTGTTCTGCCAATGGTGGTGCTGATGGCTGTGAGAAAACGATTTGTCGACGCACCGGGCTCCCGCAAGCTTCAGGCTAAACCTGTTGTGGTGATGGGTGGCCTTGTGATGGTATCGGTGCTATGCATCGACTTGATTTTTGTCAATATCTTTTACGACATCGACATTCTTTTCCCCGTGGTGTGTGTGATGATGGTCATGTATGCCTTCGGCATGCTTGACGACAGTAACGGATTGAGTTGGCAGTTTAAACTTGGTCTTCAGATTGTTATGATTCTGCTGCTCTTTTTCGGAGCCACTTATGGCGTGCAAAGCCTCTACGGCCTATTCGGCATCGATGAAATGCCTTTCTGGGCTAGGGCAGCGCTTACTGTCTTCGTGGGTCTGCTGATTATCAATGGACTGAACTTTATCGACGGCATCGACGGCTTGGCTTCCTGCATCGGCGCCATCGTCGCTGCCGTAATGACCTATTGGAATATTGTCCATTGCTTCACAGCCTATGCGCTCTTCTCGCTGGCAATGTTTGGCCTCATGGTGGCTTTCTTCCACTACAACGTCTTTTCCAAACGTTTCAAAATGTATATGGGCGATTCGGGCTCGCTACTGTTGGGACTGTACATCTATGTCTGCGTCAACCCTTCGGCTATGCAGACTTTGAACAACGATTTCCTGATCGACAGCTACTATATCAGCTTCATCGTCGCGCTGCTGTCTCCGCTGCTGTTCGACCTGGTGCGCGTCGCGCTCTACCGTATGATTCGCCACAAGTCGCCGTTCGAACCTGACCGCAGCCATCTCCACCATGCTTTGGTGGACCTCGGCCTTAACCACCTCCTGGCAACTATCTACATCGCTACGCTATGCATATTCAATATCGGGGTGTGGCTCCTCACCGCTCTCACGGCTATGGACATAACGCTGCAGTTCGTGATTGTCGTGGCTAACGGCTTGCTAACGTTCTGGGGCTCGTATATATTCATCAACTATCTTAAAGATCATCACCCGCAGTCCTATTCCCGTATCAGCGCTTTCTGCAACAAAAGCACTCAACTCACGCTGCCGCTATGCAACCTCATGGCTCGCATTCTCGATGGCCGTAAACCTATTGAAAACAAGGAGAAGGTATGATGAAGAATTTTGCTATCATAGGAGTAGGCGGCTATGTCGCCCCGCGTCACCTGAAGGCTATCAAGGAGACGGGCAACAGGTTGCTGTCGGCCTACGACAAATGTGACAGTGTGGGTATCTTGGACAGCTACTTCCCGGAGGCTTCGTTCTTCACCGAACAGGAACTGTTCGACCGTCACAACAGCCTGCTCAAAGAACAGGGCCGCCGCTTGGATTATGTCAGCGTTTGCACGCCTAACTATCTGCACGACGCCCATACGCGCTACGGCTTGCGCCTCGGTGCAGACGTCATATGCGAGAAGCCTGTCGTCCTCAACCCTTGGAATATCGACGCCTTGGAAAAGGTGGAAAAAGAAACGGGTCATCACGCTTTCACCATTCTCCAGCTTCGCTTGCACCCTTCGGTAATAGCGCTCAAGCAGATGGTGCAACAGGCGCCCGACGACCATATCTATGATATCGACTTGACTTACATCACTTCGCGCGGCAACTGGTACTATTCTTCTTGGAAGGGCGATGTACACAAAAGCGGCGGCGTCGCCACCAATATTGGTGTGCATTTCTACGACATGCTGACGTGGATCTTTGGCGATGTGTTAGAGAATGTGGTCCATGTGGCTTCTCACGACCGCGTGGCTGGATTCCTACTACTGCGCAAGGCCCGGGTGCGCTACTTCTTGAGCATCAATGCTGACCATCTGCCTGAGAAGGCTCGCAATGAAGGCATGCGCACTTATCGTACTATCTTGGTCGATGGCCGCGAATTTGCATTCAGCCAGGGTTTCACCGAACTGCATACGCTCAGCTACCAGAAAATCCTCGCCGGCGAAGGGTTCTCTATCTCCGAGGCTCGCAGCAGCATACAGATTGTCCACGACATCCGTAATGCGCGTCCGGTTGGTCTGAAAGGCGATTACCATCCCTTGGCTCGCGAACCGCTGGCTCCTCACCCCTTTGGGTGGAGCTAACGGCATACATAGGTTCTGTAGTATGAACTTAATATATTGATAAACAAAACCGCCCTCGAAATGCCCTAAAAAGGTACCACCGATGAGGACGAAAACAATAAAAGAAACAAAATAACACTATGCACAACGATTTTTACGTTCATGAGAGCAGCTATGTCGACGACGATGTCGAGATAGGTAACGGCACCAAGGTGTGGCATTTCTGCCACATTCAGCGGGGCGCCCGCATTGGCCGCGACTGCTCTTTCGGCCAGAATGTCAATGTCGGCAACAATGTCCGGATTGGCAATGGCGTGCGTGTGCAGAATAATGTTTCTATCTATGAGGGTGTTACACTCGAAGACCATGTCTTCTGTGGCCCCAGCTGTGTTTTTACCAATGTGCTTACTCCGCGTGCCCAGTTCCCTGTGCATGGTCACTATGCCCATACGGTAGTCCATGAGGGCGCTTCGCTGGGGGCCAACTGCACTGTGGTCTGTGGCCACGACATTGGCAGCCACGCCATGATTGGCGCTGGCGCTGTGGTGACGGACGATGTGCCGGCTTATGCTTTGATGTGCGGCGTCCCGGCGCGTCAAGTGGGGTGGGTGTGCTCCTGCGGCCGCAGGCTGGACGATAGCCTTGCCTGTGTGTGCGGCCGCCGCTACCGCTATAACGACAATCAACTTGAAGAAATATGATCCCGCTTAAAGACCTTCGCAGACAATATCTTGCCATGAAAGAGGAGATGGATGCCGCCCTGATGGATACGGTGGCATCGGGATCTTTTGTCATGGGCGATGCCGTCAGCGACCTGGAACGGCAGTTGGCTGACTACGTGGGCGTGAAGCATTGCATCTCTTGCGGCAACGGAACGGATGCTTTGCTGTTGTCTTTGACGGCTCTGGATATTGGCACGGGGGATGCGGTCTTCGTACCTGACTTCACCTTTTTCGCCACGGCCGAGGTTGTGGCTTCTCGTGGCGCTACCCCTGTCTTCGTCGATGTGTGTCCTTCTGATTTCAATATGGATGTCAGCGACTTGGAATCCAAGATTGCGGATGTCGTTCGCGAGGGTCGCTTGCGTCCGGCAGCGGTGATCGCGGTCGACCTTTTCGGCCTTCCGGCCCGCTATGACCGCATCAGGCCGGTGTGCCAACAACATGCCATGTGGCTGATCGAGGACGGCGCACAGGGCTTCGGAGGTTCGCTGCGAGGACAGAAGTCTTGCTCTTTCGGCGACATCAGCACCACCTCTTTCTTCCCCGCCAAACCGTTGGGATGCTATGGCGACGGCGGCGCTGTTTTCTGCAACAACGACGAATGGGCTGAACGGCTGCGGTCGTTGCGTGTTCATGGCAAAGGCAGCGATAAATATGACAACCGTCATATCGGCATGAATTCGCGTTTGGATTCCATTCAGGCTGCCATTTTGCAGGTCAAGCTGCGCCATTTCGACCAGGAGTTGGATGCCATGCATTCCATAGCGAAGGTTTATCATGAACGGCTGTGCGACAAGGTCTCAGTTCCGGTAGTGGAACCCGATGCTGTCTCTTCGTGGGCGCAATACGTGGTGCAAACCGACCATCGCGACGACTTGCAGCGTCGGCTGAATGCAGCGGGAATAGCTGCTGCGGTCTATTACCCGCGCACGATGAGTCAACAGAGTGCTTTTGCCTATCTGCACCAGCAGCCTTGTCCCGAGGCGCTCCGCCTGACGCAGCGTGTGCTCGCTCTGCCGATGCACCCCTATTTGACGGATGATGAAATACAATTAGTGACGACAACGATATGATGACTATAGATGATATAAAGGTTTGTGTTGTGGGTCTCGGCTATGTCGGGCTCCCTTTGGCTCGTCTGGCTTCGACCAAGTATGTCACTGTAGGTTTCGATGTCGACCCTGTTCGTGTGGGTGAACTGGGAAAGGGTCACGACAGCACGCTTGAAGTCGATGACTGCCTGTTGAAAACGGCAGTGGATAGTGGCGGGCTGCGCTTCACCAACGACCCCGAGGATATCAGGGACTGCAATTTCTATATTGTCACGGTGCCTACGCCGGTCGATGAGAGCAACCATCCTGACCTCCATCCCCTGCTTTCGGCCTCTGCCATTGTGGGTCAGGTCCTTTCTGCAGGCGACGTGGTGGTCTATGAGTCGACAGTGTACCCGGGCGTTACCGAAGAGGTATGCCTCCCCGAGGTGGAACGGCGTTCGGGATTGCAGCTTAACGTGGATTTCTTTGGCGGATACAGCCCCGAACGCATCAACCCTGGCGACAAGGAACATACCGTGGAGACTATCTGCAAGGTGACTTCGGGCTCCACCGTCGAGGCGGCTCGCCTCATCGACGACTTCTACTGCTCTCTGCTGAAGGGTGGTACCCATCCCGTTTCGTCGATTCGGATTGCCGAAGCTTCTAAGATTGTGGAGAACAGCCAGCGTGATGTCAATATCGCTTTCATGAATGAACTTGCTAAGATATTCAATGCCATGGGCATCGATACGGGTGAGGTGCTGGGAGCCGCTGCTACCAAGTGGAACTTCTTGAATTTCAAACCGGGTCTGGTAGGCGGCCACTGCATCAGCGTCGACCCCTACTATCTGATTGAAAGGGCTCAGGTCTATGGCGTGTTCCCGCGTGTGATGTATAGCGCCCGTCGCCTGAACGACAGCATGGGTGCCTATGTGGCCCATCGCCTGATTGAACAGATGAACCTGCGCGGCATCATGGTACGCAATGCGCGTATTCTGATCCTGGGTTTCGCCTTCAAAGAAAACTGCCCGGACATTCGCAACACTAAAGTCGCCGACATCTATCAGACTCTCGCGCCCTATAGTAGCCGCATTCATGTGGCCGACCCTTGGGTGGACCCTCGCAAGGCCTTCGAAACCTACAATATCCGCATCGAAAACTGTGTCGAGGCTTGTGGCGAGAATAGTTATGATGCAATAATCCTTGCCGTCCCACACAGCGCCTTTCTCGACTTGCCATTGCGTGAACTATGTCCTTCTCCGGGCATCGTATTCGATGTGAAAAGTGTGTTGCCTGCTGATTACTCGGACCTGCGACTATAATTCAGTATGATAAAATCGTATAACAACTATATAATCAATAGAATCGACTATCTGGATAACCCTACATATAAGAATCTAAATAATGAATAATAAATAATTAGTAATATGTTCAAAAAAGTATTCTACAATTTAGTAAAGCGTTACAGACATTCTACCGTCCCCGGATGGATAATGCTGGTGATTGACGTTCTGATGTTTGCGGTGGCTTTTACGGTGTCGCAGCTTTTTGCGTGGCGCTTCGACAGCCACATGACATGGCATGCCGTTATGGTGAATCTGGCCATCTGCGGATGCGTCACGTTATTCTTCTTCTACCTGTTCAAGACCTACAGGAGCATTATCCGCCACATGGGCTTGAACGACATCTTCCGCACCCTTGTGGCTTGTGTCTTCATGGCACTGACTTGCGGTGTCCTCAATTTCATCAACAACAGGATCAAGGTGTTCCCTACCACCAGCAACATCATCCCTTCCTACCGTATTGTGATAATGCTGTATTCGCTCCTGGCTCTGTTGATGCTCCTGGCTCGTTTCACCATACTCTATATCTATAACCAGTATTTCAAACGCCGCCGCAGAGAGATCAACTTGGTTATCTATGGTGCCGGCGCCGCTGGCGTCATCGCCAACAATGCGCTGAAGCAGGACATTCATTTCGAATACAAAGTGGTGGCTTTCATCGATGATGATGCCTCGAAAGTCAATCAGCAACTCGACAGCGTCCCCGTGATGCGGGCTCGCGACGTGCTTAATCCTAAATTCGTCGCCGCCAAAGAGATATCCCAGATCATCATCGCCATCCCCACCATCAGGCTGATGCACAAGCAGGCTATCACCAACCGTGCTCTCGACCTCGGTCTGACTGTGAAGTCGGTGCCGCATATCTCGCTGTGGATGAATGGCACCTTTACAGCCAACCAGATTCAGGATATCAAGATCGAGGACCTACTGCAACGCGAACCTATCAAAATCGACAATATCAATGTGGTCCGTGAAGTGCTCGACAAGACGGTCCTCGTCACGGGCGCCGCAGGCTCCATCGGTAGCGAGATTTGCCGTCAGTTGTTGCAGTACAAGCCCAAGAAAATCATCATGCTCGACCAGGCTGAGTCGCCTATGTACGACTTGCAGTTTGAACTGAAAAACAACGAACCTTATAAGAAATATGTTGACTCGATGGTCTTCGTTATCGCCAACGTCAAAGACCAGCCGCGTATGGAGGAGGTCTTCGAGATGTATCGCCCCAACCTCGTTTACCATGCCGCTGCCTACAAGCATGTGCCTTTCATGGAGGAAAACCCCTACGAGGCTATCTATGTCAACGTTTTTGGAACAAAAAACATTGCCGACCTGGCCATCAAATACGGCGCCGAAAAGTTTGTGATGATCTCTACCGACAAGGCCGTCAACCCCACCAACGTCATGGGCGCCACCAAACGTATGGCGGAAATCTATATCCAGAGCCGCTCAACCGACCAGACGCACTTTGTCACTACCCGCTTCGGCAACGTGTTGGGTAGCAACGGCAGCGTCATACCGCTCTTCAAGAAACAGCTCGCCGCGGGCGGACCGCTGACGGTGACGCACAAGGACATCATCCGTTACTTTATGACCATCCCCGAAGCCTGCAACCTTGTCCTTGAGGCCGGCGCTATGGGGCAGGGTGGCGACATATTTGTCTTCGATATGGGCAAACCGGTCAAAATCTACGATCTGGCACGCCGCATGATCCAGCTCTCTGGATTGAAAAATATCGAAATCAAAGAAATCGGTCTGCGCCCGGGTGAAAAACTCTACGAAGAACTTCTTGCCACGAAGGAAAACAATATCCCGACCTACCATCCCAAGATTCTTCGTGCCGAGGTGCGCAAGTACCCTCTCGAAGATATCGACCGTGCCTATGGGGAATTGGAGGACATCATGTTCACCTTGGACGACTATCGCATCGTCGCCAAAATGAAAGAAATCGTCCCCGAATTTATCAGCAACAACAGCATTTACTGCGACCTCGACAAAAAAACAGAAAAGTGAAACCGGAGAAGTAAGAACTAAGAAATGTGAACTTAGAACTAAGAACTGAGAGGTAAGAATCAAGAACTAAGAAATGAGAACTTAGACCTAAGAGGTAAGAATCAAGAACTAAGAAATGAAAACGGAGAACTGAACCCCCTAATGCGGCAGCCAGTTCTCCGTTTTCCGCTTTCCGTTTTCCGTTTTTCGCTTTACTTGCTCATTGTGGCTTCGATCTCGGCAACGGTTTTGGGTATGGGTTTGCCTAAGACGCGGCAGCCATCGGCAGTGACGAGAACGTCGTCCTCGATGCGGATGCCACCGAAATCTTTCCATTTCTCCAATTCGTCGAAATTGATGAAGTCTTTATTGGTGCCTTCAGCATGCCATTTGTCGATGAGGGCAGGAATGAAGTAACATCCAGGCTCGTCGGTGATTACAAATCCGGGCTGCAGGCGGCGTCCGCAGCGCAGACTGCCAAGGCCGAATTGGTCGCTGGGGCGGGTCTCGTCATCGTAGCCAACATTAATCTGACCGTAGTTCTCCATGTCGTGGACATCAAGTCCCATCATGTGGCCCAGGCCATGGGGCATCAGCAGACTATGTGCCCCGTTGGCGACGATGTCGTCAAGATTACCACGCAAGATGCCGAGGTCTTTGTAGCCCTGTGCCAGTATGCGGCTTGCTGCGGTATGTACCTCTTGATAGGTGATGCCGGGACGCGTCACGCGTATGGCTTCGAGGTTGGCGTTGAGCACAATCTCATAGATGGCTTTCTGACGCTCGTTGAAACGACCACCAACAGGAACCGAACGGGTGATGTCGCTGCAGTAGTTCATGGCGGTTTCACATCCGGCATCCATCACCAGCATGCGTCCCTCAACGAGTTTGTTGTTGTGGCCGTGGTTGTGGAGCGTCTCGCCGTGTATGGTCATAATGACGGGGAAGCTGACAGGTCCGTTGCCCTTCCAAGCCTCTCCCTCCATAAAACCGGCCAATTCATACTCATAGCGTCCGGGCATGGCCATCTTCATGGCTCCTACATGCATGTTGTAGGCCGTGGCAATGGCTTTCTCGATTTCGGCTATCTCTTCGTCGCTCTTGATGCTGCGCTGCTTGACGCAGGCTTTGATGAGCTCCATCGAGGCGTAACGCGTCACGGCATTATAGCTGATGCCGAGCAGTTCGCTCATCTGGTGGATGTTGTCGGCACGATAGGGTGGGAGGTAATGCACCTTGCGCGCCTCGCCGATGGTCTTGGTGCAGAGGGTCTGCAACGCCTTCAGGTCGCCGCTGTTGGCAACGCCTACTGAGGCTGCCAGCTCTTTGACGCTGGGCAGCGGACCGGTCCAGATAATGTCGTCGATGTCGTAGTCGTTGGCGAAGATATAGTCTTTGCCGTTGTCGCAGTCAAGCACTCCCACCAAGTCTTCGCGCTGCAGCCCGAAAAAGTAAAGGAAGGTGCTGTCTTGGCGAAACCAGTAGGTGTTGTCGGTGTAGTTGCAGGGCGCTTCATGGTTGCCCTGAATGATGATCAGACCGTGGCCGATGTCTTTGCGAAGCTGCTCACGGCGTGCAATATAAGTCTCTTTTTTGAACATAATGTATGTGTTTTTTTTATTGTTTTCGTTATTCTTCGTTCCTTTTTGGCGTTACGGCCAAAATACATTTTTGGCATCTTTATGATAACGGATGCCTATGGCTGATTATTGTGAGAAAAATTATTTTTTTAGTTTACAGTTATTTATTAGTTTTTATTAGTATCTTTGCATCCCCAAAAACAACTAATCTGATTTAAAAATGAACGCAAATAGCTATAAATTAAACCCTAACAGACTGGTGGCCTTCCTCCAAAAACCGGCCAGCCAGTTCACTCGCGACGACATGATGCGCGTCATCGAGGAAATGGACATCGAAATGGTCAAGTTCCGCTACATGGCTCACGATGGCCGTCTGAAAACGCTCAACTTTGTCATAAACAGTTATGACCACATCCGCGAGGTGCTCACCTCGGGCGAACGTGTCGACGGCTCCAGCCTCTTCCCCTTCCTCGAGGCTGGCAGCAGCGACCTCTACGTCATACCGCGTTTCCGCACGGCTTTTATCGACCCCTTCGCCGAAATCCCTACGCTCGACTTGCTCTGCAATTTCTACACCAAGGACGGCGAACCGTTCGAGATGGCTCCCGAATATACGCTCCACAAAGCTGGCGAGGCTTTCCGCAAAGCTACCGGCGGCATGGAGTTCGAGGTGATGGGCGAACTGGAATACTACGTCATCGCCGACAAACAGGAGGATTATCTGCCGGCCGACCAGCGCGGCTACCATGCCTCTATGCCTTTCTGCAAATTTGAGGACTTCCGTACCCACGCCATGAAACTGATTGCTGAGTGCGGCGGACTCATCAAATACGGCCACAGCGAGGTGGGCAACTTCACCGTGGGCGACACCATGTACGAACAGAACGAAATCGAGTTCCTGCCTACCTATCTCGAAGACGCCGCCGACCAGCTGGTCATCGCCAAATGGATCATGCGCGAATTGGGACACGAGTATGGCATCACCGTCACCTTCGCTCCTAAAATCACCGTCGGCAAGGCGGGTAGCGGCATGCACATCCACACCCGCGTCAGCAAGGATGGCAAGAATATGTACGTCGGCGAGAACGGCCTTACCGAGACGGCCCACAAAACCATCGCCGGCATCCTCAGCCTGGCAGGTTCCCTCACCGCCTTTGGCGACACCAATCCGACGAGCTATTTCCGCCTGGTGCCTCATCAGGAAGCTCCTACCAATATCTGCTGGGGCGACCGTAACCGCAGCGCCATGGTGCGCGTGCCCCTGGGTTGGACCAAGGGCAGCGGCAACATGATGGCTCATTGCAACCCGCTCGAACCCAAAGAGGATGTCGATTTCAGCCATAAACAGACCATCGAGCTCCGCACGCCCGACGGCAGCGCCAACGTCTACCTCCTCCTCGCCGGCATGACCGTGGCTGCACGCCATGGCTTCGAAATGGAAAACGCGGTACAGTACGCCAAGGATCGCTATGTCAGCGTCAATATTTTCGAACACGAAGAGGTGCTGAAACGTCTCGACACGCTCCCCGACAGCTGTGCGGCTTCGGCCGATCTGCTGGAACGTGACCGTGCACTTTACGAGGCTCAAGGTGTGTTCGCCCCGCAACTCATCGACGGCATCATCAAGGATCTCCGCTCTTTCAACGACCGCAACCTCCGCGCCGAAATAGGCAACGACCCCGAAAAAACACTCGAACTCGTACAGCGCTTCATGCACTGCGGTTAAATAGAAAAAAAATTCGTACTGCACAATACAATTGATTTTCTAACGTTATAACAAACAAATTTTTCTTAACAATTAAATATTTAATCATGAAAAAATTTCTCTATGTTGCCTTGATGACTTTCGTCATGATTGGCATGAGCGCTTGCTCGAAAGATGACGACGTTTTGACCGGAACCAAAT
Organism: uncultured Bacteroidales bacterium; assembly: GCA_946542135.1. Taxonomy (GTDB): domain Bacteria; phylum Bacteroidota; class Bacteroidia; order Bacteroidales; family P3; genus Colimorpha. The sequence continues at coordinate 1,881 of CAMNKG010000043.1, read as the reverse complement.
GGGCTGGTCAGATAACCGAAACAGAAAATGGCCTCACTATCACTGCCGATGTGGCCGTTGAGTTTACCACCGAGACCGCTGGCAAAATGAGCGTGGCTATGGTTATGACTGATGAGTTGCGCCAGATGTTAATCGCTTTCGGTATGACCGAGGAAGAAATCGCTGAAATGGCTGAAGTTGAAACTGATGATTTTACTTACACCTATGATGGCGAAAGTAAAGGTACCATCACCATCAAAGATGAGGATGGTGAGGATTCTACTGTCAACTTTACCGTCGACGGCGACAAATTGACCCTTGCTGAAGATGGTTATGAAGTCGTTCTGACTAAGCAGAAATAAATTTCTGACAGTATTAAACATAAAAGCCTTGGCGTATGCCGAGGCTTTTTGTTTGTTGGAATCATATGATTAGATAACTTTTGTCTGTATGATATTCAGTCTTGACGCTGATAGGATCGGTTTCCCCGACCCTCGACTGGCAGAACCTGACGGTTTCTTGGCTTTTGGCGGCAAAATGGAACCGGAATGGCTGCTCAATGCCTACTATATGGGCATCTTCCCATGGTACGACAACGCCGACGGCGTCCCGTTCTGGTTCTCTCCGGAACAACGTATGCTGCTCAGCCCTGCTGAATTCCGGTGTTCGAAAAGCTTGCGCAGACTCCTCAAAAGTGGTCGTATGGAGGTCCGTATCGACACTTGTTTCCGTCAGGTGATTGAACAGTGTGCCTCGGTGAAACGTGACGACGATTGCGGCGAGAGCTGGATTAGTCGTCAATTCATCGATTCCTACTGCGAGCTGCATGAAAAAGGATTCGCCCACAGCTTCGAGACGTTCCTCGATGGCCGCTTGGTTGGCGGTCTTTATGGCGTCAGCTTGAGCGACTACTTCTGTGGCGAGTCGATGTTCCACACGGTCTCCGATGCCTCTAAGGTGGCTTTCGCCCGTATGGTGGAATTCGCCGCCTTGCATGGTTTCCGGTTCATCGACGCACAGCTCTACACGGACCATCTGGCTTCGCTGGGCGCCCATGAGGTGCCTCGCGAAACCTACCTCGGCCTCCTTGCCGAACAGGACCTTAAACGGACTTATCGCAGCCGTTGGCGGCGCAACAGTGTGGTGCTGCTCCTTGGCAGCAACCAGGGCGACAGGGTCTCTCTCCTGCTTCAGGCCATCAGTGAAGTGGCTCGCCGCATCGGTACTGTCTCCGTCGCTTCCAGTGTCTACGAAACGGCTCCTTGGGGCTTCGAAGCGGAACAGCCTTTCTTGAACCAGGCCATCGTGGTCGACACGGACCTTAGCGCTCACGAAGTCCTCGTCGAAGCTCTGGTTATTGAGAAAGATCTCGGCAGGATCCGCAAAGAGGGCTCGAAGGGCTACTCCTCTCGCCCTATGGATATCGACCTGATTTTCTATAACAGCGATGTCGTGGACTGCGCCGACCTCCAGCTGCCGCATCCCCGCATGGGTCTGCGCCGATTTGTTCTGACACCCTTGGCTCAGATTATCCCTGATTTTCGGCACCCGAAAATCGGCAAAACCATGTCGCAAATGCTTGATGAATGTCAGGATAATAGCGCTGTTAATGTATATTTTTGATGTTTGTATCCGTTGATTTTGAGTATGTTGACAAAAATATTAAAAAATATTTTGGTCATATTGGAAAAATATAGTACTTTTGCACTCCATTTTGTGGAAAAATAAACAAATTTAAATCATTAATAATGTACGCAATAGTAGAAATCGCAGGTAAGCAATTCAAGGTCGCCCAAGATCAGAAGATCTTCGTCAATCGTCTTCAGAATGAAGAAGGTAGCGAGGTTTCTTTTGACACCGTGATGCTCAAAGACAATGATGGTAACATTACCGTTGGCCAGC
>CAMNKG010000042.1 GCA_946542135.1 uncultured Bacteroidales bacterium | reverse complement strand
GTGCAAGCCTACGAGCGCCAGCAGGGCGTCGAAAACAGCCGCGGCTACTACTACGACAGCCGCCAGCGCGGCATCCACTATTCCATGATCGAAAAATGCATCGCCGCCAAAAGCACAGCACACTACTCCATCCGCCAGCACTCCGGTCCTCAAGAGATAGTCATCATCCCCTTCGTCACCAACCAGCCCTATCAGATACACCTCCTCTGTCGCGGCCAAGAAATCAAAGGCCAGCTCGCCCTCAAGCCCGACACCTACCTCCTCTACGCCATCCCCGACGTCAGCACCAACGACGAAATCTCCATCGTCATCGAAAACCTCTCCGCCGTCCCCCTCTCCTTCGCCATTCTCAACTACAACGCCCGCAAGAAATAAAAGCGTCACCAGCACATGAAGCCATTCGCCACCCTCCTGATCCTCGTCAGCCTCGTGCTGCCGCTGGCTGGCCAGAACCACGTTGACCAAGCCATCCATTGGCAGCGAGTGCAACGCACCATTCTCGCCTCCGACAGCGCCGCACGTCTCGACCCTATCCGCTTCGAGCACTACCTCGACGCCCTGCGTAGCGAAGCCGAATGCCACTATATGCTCGACAACTATCAGTCCCTGCAACGCTGCGCCGAAAGCTATTGGACCCTGCTGCAACAACGCGATGACCTCGACGACGATGTCCGTGAGAACCTCCTCTCCTACGGCTACAAGATGCTCGGCTCCTACTCCTACGGCCAATCCGACGACGACAGCGCCTTCTGCCAAGCCCGTCAGATGTACAACCTCGCCCTCCTCCACGCCGACCCCTACGACTACCGCCACCGTTGCGTGCTCCACCGCGAGATGGCACAGCTGCTCTACCGCAAAGCCACGCAGAAAGACAGCGTTGCACTCTACGGCGAAGCCTACCGTCAACTGCAGCTCGCCGCCGACGCCCTCTCCCACTCCCCGGCCCCGTTCAACAGCGACACCCTTCGCGCGCTCCTCCTCTCCGAGAAAGCCATAACCCTTGCCCGCCTCGCCGAATCCAGCAACGACAGTCTCCTCTCTCCCTCCCGCCTCAAAGCAGCCATCGACACCGCCGACCTCGCCCTCCGCCTGTTCCCCGCCGGATCCGAGATGCGCTTCGAGATGCTCCGCAAAAAAGCCAAAATACTCATGCTCACCGCCGAAAGCATCCAGTCGCTCGCCCACGACGGCGTCAACCCCTCAGCCGACCCCAACGCCCTCATTGCTGAAGCCGCCAACATCTACCGGCTCTATTTCAACCACCAGAAAACGCTGCTGCCCAAACGTCTCGCCGGCCTGCGCCAGCTGCAAACCGACCCAACCGCCCTGCAACAGATACGCGAAAACCACTGGCTCACCATCCGCAGACTCCTTACCGACTGTTGCCGTCTCGAAAGCCACGACCCGAAGATGCTCTACGACGTCGCCCTCTTCAGCAAGCTGCTCCTGCAGGAGATGCCTCTCGGCCAAACAAAGTTCCCAGCAGCCCCGACCTGGAGCGACGTGCAGCGCAAACTCGGCAAAAACGACTGCGCCATCGAGTTCGTAAGCTACGAGAAATACGGCCGCCACCACCTTGCCGCCATCACCCTCCACAGCACCGGCCAGCCCACGTTCGTCTACCTCTACCCCATCGACGAGATCCTCGCCACCAACATGCAGCAATACTACCTCGACGAACTCCTCGCCACCGACAACAGCAGTCTCAAGAACATCATCTACACCGACAGCATCCTCCCCTCTATCATCTGGCCAACCCAACTCCTCCAAGCCATCGACACCCTGCATACCAAGAGCATCTATTTCGCCCCCGACGCCTTCCTCCACCGTCTCGCCATCGAATACCTCTGGCCCTCCTCAAACCCGCCCTCGCTATACCGCGTCACCTCCACCCGTCAGCTCGCCCAAACCCGCAGCTCCCGTGGCGCCATGAGTCCCATGCTGCTGATGGGCCACATCGACTATAACCACAATTCCGTCACCCCATCAATACCCAAGCAGGCCAACGACACCGTCACCCACCATTTCTTCAAAGCCTTCAACCTCACTTTCGACTCCCTGCCGGGAACGCGCGAAGAGCTGGACAGCATTGGAAGCATCCTCTCTGACACCCCTGCTCTAACCATCCTCACCGACACCGCCGCCAACGAATACGCCTTTCGCCGCTTGGCTCCTGGCAACAAGATCATCCATATCGCCACCCACGGTTACTGTGCCGCATTCATCAGCCCCGAAACCGACCTCAAGCCCCACGAATCCGACATCGCCATGTCGCTGTCGGCCCTTGCCCTGGCCGGCGCCAACCGCATAGACACGCTGACCTCGCACTACGACGGCATCCTCTCCGCCAACGAAATATCGCAGCTGTCACTGTCGGATGTGCAGATCGTGGTGCTCTCGGCATGCCAATCCGCCGAGGGTCTGCTCACCGACGATGGCCTGTTCGGTCTGCAACGCGGACTGAAAAACGCAGGCGTCAAAGCCCTCATCGTCAGCCTCTGGAATGTCGACGACGAAGCTACGGCGATGCTGATGAGCCTTCTCTACAAGCACATGAAAAACCACGACCCCCACACCGCCTTCCTCATGGCCCGCAAAGAACTCATGGAGCTGCAAGCACCACAATCGCACTTCGACCCACGACTTTTCCGCACCGTGACAACCATCGGGCCACAATTCAAACCCCAGCACTATAACGCATTCATAATGATAGACCTATTATAAACAACAACATAACAGCACTATGAAACAGGTCATTATCATCCTACTGCTTCTCATCCCTCTTGCAGTCTCCGCCCAAAATGCCAGAATACAGGCCCTCCTCAACCGCGGAATGGCTTTTGAGAAGAACAACCAAATAGAGCAAGCCAACCTCTGCTACCGGCAGATAGCAGCCATCTACGACTCACTCGCCAACGCGCTCAAGTACGGCAACCCAAAAGACCTGAAAAGCGCCAAGCAATACAAAGAAATGGCCGACCAGCAGCGTGACATCATCACCTTCAACGAAATGAGGATAGAAGAACAGTCCCTGACCGCATCGGGCGACTTTGAAGGAGTGGACCGCTGCTACAACCGCATGATTGCCCATCTCAATCATATGGGCTGGGACAACCTGGCCAGTTCCATCAAAGGTCTCAAATCAACCAATCTGGACAAGATTGGCATCCGTCTGATGCAAGCAGGTCGCTATGCAGAAGCAATGACATACATGGATTCGGCTCTGGTGTATACACAACCGAGAGAGAAAAATTACAAGAGCGCCCACCGATGGAAAGCGCACAACTGCGAAATCTGGGGCAGAGAACTGCAGTCGACCAACGGCAGTACCGCAAAGGCCGATTCCCTGTTTCGCGAAGCCGAGAAACATTTCACTGTAGCCGGAAGTGTCGCTTCCGCTTTGAAGGTCAGAAACTCCCGCGCCGCGATGGTTCTGGAGTCAGGCCGCTATAAAGAAGCCCTTGACCTCTACAGCACCGTAGTAAAGGAATGCGCCGGCATCGACTCGCTCGCCAATGCCAAGAGCGAAGCCCTCTACCACATCGGCGACATCCAGCTGACACAGGACAAAATACCCCAAGCCATAGAGTCCCTGCAACAAGTCTACGAACTGGCTGCTTCTGTCGGCAATCAGCAAATCATGCTGTTCGCAGCCGACAAGTTAAGCATACTCTACCGCAGAGCCCTTCCCGACAGCAAGAAAGAGGAATACTGGCGTCATCGCGCCGACCAACTTAGAGCCACGGTTGCCTCAGCATCGAAGACTCCAGCATCTACCGCCAAACGATTTGACATGCAAGGAAGCGAAAAAGAGCTGGAAAGAAAGACAAAATTGCTGGAAGCCTATAAACCACTGCGAAACAAAAAATATGACGAAGCCGTTGAACAGCTCACCGCCCTCATTGCCGAATTCGAATCGCAAAGCCCCATCCCTTTCGAAGAACTGTCAGAATGCTATTCCTTCCGCGCCACAGCCTTCATGTATATGAAGCATTTTGCCCAAGCCGAAGCCGACAAGGCCAAAGCCATAGAACTGGTACACAAGTCAGGACAGGCCACACCGAGCGCCTTGAACTCCCATTGGTACACGATGACCATCATTCTGTTCAACCAAGACAAAAAAACAGCTGCCGCTCAAGCCGCCGACAGCTGCATTCACTACGCCTTGGCAGCCTACGGCCCCATGCATATCGAGACCCTCGATTCGCGTAGCCTCAAAGCCAACATCATGGCCAAGTACGGTCAGCGGCAAGCGGCCCTTGACGAGGAACGGCAATGCCTCGAAATCATACGCCACAACACGCAGCATAACTACCTCTACCTCACACGACAAGAACGCGCCAACTATTGGGACAAACTGAAGCAGGAAGGCTACAACATGGCCACCTTTGCCTACAATTTGAAAGAATGGCAAAGCCAGTTCACCGACGAAATGTTCAACCAGCAGCTACTTGCCAAAGGTCTGCTGCTGAACACCGACCGGCAGCTGAAGCAACACATCGACAGCAGCCTTGAACTGAAGGCTCTTTTTGCACGCATCAGCGCCTTGCGTCACAAAGCCGACTCTGCAGGCATCACGCGCAGCGCCGCCGAAGCCGCCACCATGCAAGCCGACCAGTTGGAACGGAGCCTCACAGCCAAGATAAACAATTCACATTCAGACTTTTCTGCATCCCGCCAGCCAACCATCCTTAGAGAACAACTCACCACCGACGTCGACAAACTGAAAAAAAGACTGCAACAAGATCAGGCCGCCATTGAGTTTATCGATTTCCGCACAGGCATGGACAGCGTGATGTACGGTGCCCTGTTGCTGACGCCGCAAGAAGAACACGTCCGTTTCATACCACTGTTCGAACAGCGCGACACCGCCGACCTTCGCAATCACCTGTGGACCAAACTGCAGCAAGCCTGCGGCGAGAACACACAGCGCATCTACTTCGCAGCCTCGGGCATGCTGCACCTTCTGCCCATCGAATCATACCCCCACAGCAAGAGCGTGAGCCTCTATCGCTTGTCGTCCACCCGTATGCTGGCCGAACGGCCAGCCAACACCGAGGGCCGTGGCGCCGTGATATACGGTGGCATCCGCTACGATGCCACCCTGCAGGAGATGGCCGCCGTAGCACGCACCGCGTACCCCTCTGACAGCAACAGGCTCCGCTATGCCATGCAGACAGCCCAGTACCTTGAAGGCACACTTGAAGAGGCACGCACCATAGCGAACATCCTCGACAAAGCCAACCAGGCGGCATTCAAAGCAGAGAAGATTGAAGGCGTCCACGCCACCGAAACGACCTTCAAGAACCTCGACGGTCAGCGGACCCGCATCATCCACATCGCCACCCACGGCTTCTACAACAAAACCACTACCCTATCCGACGACATCGACGCACCCCTTCGCCATTGCGGTCTGCTTTTTGCCGGAGCCAACAACACGCTGGAGGGTGAGGCACCTCCTGACGGCGTGGATGACGGCATACTCACCGCCGCCGAAATAGCCGACCTCGACCTCAGCGGCCTCGAACTGGCCGTGCTCAGCGCCTGCGAGACCGGCAAAGGCAACATCACCTCTGATGGCGTTTTCGGTCTGCAACGGGCATTCAAAAAAGCTGGCGCCCACAGCATCATCATGAGCCTGTGGAAAGTGGACGACGATGCCACCAAAGAGCTGATGAGCCAATTCTACAGCAACTGGACCAATGGAATGAGCAAACACAAAGCCCTCGAGAACGCCAAAAACAGCATACGCACCACCCCCCGCTGGAGCGACCCCAAATACTGGGCCGCCTTTATCCTCCTCGACGCAATAGAATAATTCCCAAAACAATCTATGAGATTGCCGAACACTCAATTTCGGCATTGCCCATATCAATCATTCTGATAACAAAACAGAGACCATCATAAAATCAGTCGTCTGGCACTATTCCTCCTTCAGGTGGAGCTTGTCGATGAGGTCGTCGGAGAGGACATCGGCGGGGGCCTGAAGGATGGTGATCACCCACGACTTGGTTATCTCGTCCCACTGCTGCGATGTCACTGTCTGCCAGCCGTCCTGGATAATATTGGTGCTCTTTTGGGCGTGTTTGCGCGCCCGGCGGTTTTTGCGCCAATTATCCTTATAAGCCTTTGTCAGCGTGCAGCTCTCCTTGATATTGAGCGAGATCTGATACTCACCCGTGCCCCACAGGTCGTGGTAGGCATCGTTGCTTTCGCGAAAACCGGAGTAAGAACGGGGAACGATAAAGCTTTCGCCCATAACGGGATAGCGGGACTCCTCGTCGCCCTTGCGAACATAGCGCAGAAAACCATTGCTGTCCAAGCTGTTCTCTCGCACCGGTATGCAAATCGAAAAACGCCCCAACTCCACATTGTCCTGTATCATCGTCGCCTGCGTCATCCAGCTCGACGTCAGCGTAAAGTCGATATTCATCATATAATTCTGCCGCTGCTCGAACGAAAACGCCGTATCGAACGACGAATTGGGCAAGTTGGAATAGTAAGGACTGATAATCAGAGTGTCAAGCACCAACTCGAATTTGCTGTGTTCCACGATTCGGTTTATTTTCTGCCGATTGATATGCAGGGAAATATAAAAAACAGTGTCGTCGCCGTTCTTGCGCAAACAACCGATGCCGTTGAAACGCATCCCCTTGGGATCCATTGGTCCGTAAACGGATGGAGTCGAATAGAAATCCTTCAAGTTGGAAATCGAGTTTACATGTGTCAAGTACATGTTCTCCGATGCCACCGTGCTCTCCCATTCGCTGCGGATTCGCTCACGTCGTTCCATGAGTCCCGTAACCGCCTTCACGCCCAAGTCGACAAAAGCCGACACATAACCCGCTCCTATCCCCTTGGCCGCATTCACAGCGGCATCCTTCATCATGGGACCAAGGTCGCCACTACGGCTGCCGCGCGTCACTGCCGGGTAGAAGGCATTGCAATAGGCCTGGATCTCCGTCGAAATACTGTCATCATTGTAAATGAACGTGGTGAAACTGCGCGTCTGCGATGCAACGCTGCCCGCCATCACACAGCAAAGAAGGGTCAATAATGTTTTTCTCATATGGCAAACGAATGATTTTTCAAAAGTTGTTTTAAATATAACGTTAACTTTAACGAATACGAAAACGATAACAAAAACGATTTTCTTTAACCTTTAACCTTTAACGGAAACAATTTTCTTTAACCTTTACCCGTCAAATCTGGTACGCAGGCGCCTCGCCTGCGAAACCCTTAACCTTTAACCTTTACAAATATCTAATCTTTATAACCTGTTATATTTTAGCCTTTTTCAACATTAAAAACAAATATCGGCATGCAAAAACATAATGCAAAGATACAAAGCTTTTTCAAAATGTCCCCCTTTTTTTCGCTATTCCTTCGCCTCCCCTCGCCTCGCCATCTCTCTCCTATGGCGTCGCAGCATAAACCCTCACCCAGTCCACTTCCATGGCCGCAGGCAGCTTAGTGTCCGCATCCGGAGCATCAACACCGCTTTGCACAGCCACATTCAAGATAAGCTGCATCGGGTCGCGCGGATATATCAGCGAACGGCGGTACAACCTTCCGCGTTCCAGCAGGCAGCCCGACGGGCGACGTCCCAATCTGCGGTAGTGGCTATAGTAGACCCTGATCAGTTCCCCGTCAACATACCACGCAATCCGCTCCGCCGTCCACTCGAGCGCAAAGACATGAAAGTCATCAGCATAATCCACCCCGCGATGTTCCGTATGCACCATATTGGTTTGGCGGTCGCCGTCATAGTCGTAGTGCACCGTGGCATGGAGCAGCGACGCCGACTGTCGCGCATCGTAACGCCGACTGCTGTTGTTCCAGAACTCAAAGATGTCTATCTCATTCCACGGATTGTCGCCGAAAAGCCAAAACGCAGGAAACAGCCCCCTGCCCTTGGGAATGCGGATGCGCGCCTCGAAGCGCCCATAGCCGAATTTCTGTCGTGTCCAGAGGCTCGACGCCGTATAGTGGAAATCCCGCAGGTTCGCCACCCCGTCAGGCTGACGCACCGTGTCGTCCTGCCAAAATACAGCCCGAGCCTTCCGGTCCTCACGCCGCACCGCTATTCGCAACATTCCATCCCTCACTTCAATATTATCCATCGTGTTGTACTCCTGCACGTTGCCGTACGAACCATATCCCCATGGCCGCAGCTGCCAGCGCCCCGTGTCGACGCATCCCCCATCGAAATCGTCCTCAAATACAAGCCGCCATTCGCCCCGCGGACACAGCATCGTGTCGTTGTCATATCGAATCCGCTCCGTCGGCCCCAACTTGTGCCGCTGCGCCTGCACACCGCCGGAACACAAAACAAACACCGCCAAAGCCATCATGGCCTTAGCCCTGTCCATTGCTATACAAAACAAATTCATTGTTGTAAAAGTTAAAGATTAAAGGTTAAAGAGAAAAGAGTAAAGGTTAAAGGTTAAAGGTCAAAGGACAAAGAGTAAGGGTTAAAGGTTAAAGTTAAAGGTTTCGCAGGCGAGGCGCCTGCGTACCAGATTTGACGGGTAAAGGATAAAGAAATTCGTTATCGTTAAAGTTTCCGTTTTCCGTTTTCCGCTCTCCGCTTTCCGCTTCTCATTTCCTCCCGTTCCCTTTGTCATACATGGCTTGCACCACCTCTCGCATCTCCTGCGGAAGCATCCCCAGGGCACACTCCACCATCTCCTGCGGCACCCCGTAGTAGGCTTCGGCGATGCCGCCGGTGATGGCAGCAATCGTGTCGCTGTCGCCGCCCAAAGAGATGGCTATGCGGATGGCACTCTCGTAACAGTCGCTCTCCAAAAAGCATTCGATAGCCTGAGGCACTGTGCATTGGCACGTCTCGTCGAAGGCAAAGACCGGGCGTATGTCGTCAATCGTGAAGTCCATGTCGTATCCATACAGCTCCTCGGTCATTCTCCTTATCTCCTCTTTGGGTCTCCGTTCCGAAGCCATCAATATGCAGTCGGCAACCGCCAGCGCCCCTTTCACTCCCTCGGGATGGTTGTGCGTGCACACCGCCGACGCCGCTGCCCACGTCAGCGCCTGCTCCCGGTTGCCATGGGCCAGATGGGCGCAGGGCGACACACGCATCGCCGACCCATTGCCGTACGAGTTGTAAGGCTCGTAGCCCTGTCTCTTCAGCAGCCAATTGAAGAACCTTGCTCCATAGCCTCGGTTTGGATATCTCCTACCATACTCATGCAGCGTCTCCCCGAAAGGCTTTCCGCTCATGATGGCGTCAGCCACAGCGACAGTCATCACGGTGTCGTCGGTGAAATCACAGTCGGGATGAAAAAACTCGAAATCCGTTGAACGGTGGTTGTTGAACTCGAATCGCGACCCTACGATGTCGCCTATAATTGCTCCTATCATATTTTCTCTGTTTTTATTCCGGATCGGTCATCGTTTTGTTCATTCCCACTTCCGCTCCGCATCCCCGACAGCCAATCCAATTAGTATTATTCTTTCTTGGTTATCTCTAAAAAAATATTCAATTTGTCCTTTTCCTGTTGATGTTGTTGTAAAGATTAAAGGGTAAAGAGTAAAGGGTAAAGAGTAAAGGTTAAAGGGTTAAGGGTTAAGGTTTCGCAGGCGAGGCGCCTGCGTACCAGATTTGACGGGTAAAGGTTAAAGAAATTCGTTTTCGTTATCGTTAAAGTTAAAGTTTCCGCTTTCCGCTTTCCGTTAAACATCCTCTCTCACGCTTCGCAGAGCCCCATAGACGGCACCCATCTCGGGGTCAGCAGCAGAGGCCTCGGCCAGATTGTCGAAAACAGCGCGAGCCTCCATCGAGCCACGGGCAAATGCAGCCGCTTCTACCAGGCGGGCAGTCTTGTAGCCGCTCGAGAAAGGCAGATGCACGCCGCCGGTAATCTTAGAGAGTTCCTTGTACCACGGCGCATCGGTGATGCTGACGGTATCGATCTTGATGCGCATCATCTCAGCCTGTTCGGCCTCTTTGCGCCAGTCAATCTTGTTGTTGACGACATAGTCGCTGTAGCTGTAGCCCAACGGATGAGGGTCGGCATCGGCGATGAGCAAGATGGAACGCGTAGAGCCTTCACGCCAGGGGGTCTCGTGGATGATTTTATGGATGACCAGCTCGTAGAACTCGTCACCATCGCCGCCCGAGGTGTCGCGGCTGTCTTTGACAAAGCCTATCAGCTGCTGCTGGTTGTTGGTCGGCATCAGGCACTGATAGGCGTCGCCGAAAGTGTAGGCGCTCTTCATGTCGCAATAGTCGCCGAAGGCCACGATGCCGAGCCGCAAGTCGTCGTTGTTTTTGAAAAGATTGGGAATCAGGTCGACCACCTCATTGCGGACGGCGCCTATGTATTCTGCCATCGAGCCTGTAGTGTCGAAGGCTATCACCATGTCGAGTTTGCCTATGCCTTTGCGCGCCACTTTGTCGAGGGCGCTGTCATTCTTGTGTGTCATAATTCAATTGTTTTTTGGGGATTAAGTGAAAATGTTTTAGACCAGTTCGTTCCAGAACACTTGGGGCAACCAGATGTTCTCGACATCGACGGCGCCGACAAAAAGGGGAGCCACACTTGAGGGCACCTGACGGCCATGTCCGCAGCCTATGGGGGTAACGAGGAAGGTCAGCTGCGGGTTACGCTCTGCGAAAGCGATGAAGTCGCGCACATGCTTGGTCATCTCGTCGATGCCCATCGTAGAGGGTATGGCGTAGCTCTGTCCCTGCAGCCCCTCGCCCTGCCCCTTCACAGCGCCGAAATGCGTCAGCGCCACATGAGCGGCACCGCCCTCGTGGCGACCTTCGGGGTCGCTGCCAAACACAAAGACCTGCCCTTCCTTCATGTGTTCCACCTTTTCCGGCGTCACGCGGTGTTTATAGTCCTTCATCTCCTTGTAGTTCACATTCTTGCGCAGCATATCGCGCAACAGCGATGTACGTGTGCCGGCCGACGACGTTGGCGCCGCCTCAGCATAGACCTTGTCGATGCGGCTGAACATGCGGTGTTTGGACTTGCGTTCGCGTTCCCAAGCATGCGACATGCCCTTGGCAGTGTCTTCGAAAAACATCGTGTTGGTGATGGAGAGACTCACGGCGACAGCTTCAACGTCCTGGTTGGTGCCGATATAGGCAAAATTCCATCCATACTCGTCGCGCATCTTGTCGACGAGCGCTTTGACGGCCTTGCCGCTGTATTCGTGCGACGAGTTCTCCATGCCGTCGGTGATGATGGTCACCACCACCGAGGCGCCCTCGACGGACTTTATGCGTTTCAGCATGTCATTGATACCCTTACCCATAGCATCATAGAGCGGGGTGCCGCAACAAGGCTGATAGTCGCGAGCGGTGAGGTTGCTCACAGCATCGACAGCCTCGCAGTCGTAGACGTACTCCATGGTGCACGAGCAGAAAGTCAGCAGACTGATGTAGTGCTGCTGAGTGGCGGCGAACTGCCTTTGGGCAGAACGGATGCCGCCCACGGTTTCGTTGAATCCCGCAATGGCAGCCTTCTCTATGCTGCTCATCGATCCGCTTTTGTCTAAAATGATCAAGTTGTAGACCTGTGCTTTATCTGTGTTTTTTTCCATATTGGGGAGTTGGTTTGAATGATTGAATAAGATAGTTTGATTGAATATGCGAAGACTATACGTCGTTTTGAGATATGGGAATCCTATATTCCCCGGACAAAACGCAATCCGTTGCTTCAGAATTCGAGACGGAATGTTCCGCCGTCCTTCATCTGGTCATAGCGTTCCTTGTCGAAGCGGAACAACTTGCCCTTGCGGCCCACGCCGCTGTGCCGCATCACCTCCACGATGTCATCGTCGGCATCAGTTTCGAGTGTCGACTCTCTGCTGGCCATCGGTGCTGCTTCGCAACATTTCATCTGGGGTGCAAAGGAGCTGTTTACTTCCGTAGGTGCGGCATCGCCAAACAGCTCATCGATGCTCCGCGTCTTCATCTCGCGCGAGCTGCCAAAAAACTGCGTCTGAGCACTCGGGAGCGCCCTGTCGTCGTTGGCGGAGAAGCGTGGCGCCTCGCGGTCGACCTCTTGCAGGATGCCCGTCTGGATCATCTTGCGGTGGAAGTTGCGACGGTCAAACCGAACCCCGAGGATGCATTCATAGAGCCGCTGCAGATCGGCGATGGTAAACTCCTCCTCCAGCAGACCGAAACCAATAGGTTCGAAGTGAATATCTTGTCGGATGCGTCGCATAGCCTGACGCAGGATGTAGTCGTGGTCGAAAGCCAGCTGGGGGATATCGTCGATTGACCACCAGCGGGCGCCGGCGGCATCATCGCCACCTCTGACAGCCGAATGGCGCGCCAAAGCATAGAAGGCGATGGAGACGATGCGCTCGCGCGGGTCGCGATTCACGCCGCTAAAGGCTCCCAGCTGACGCACATTGTTCAGCACAAGACCTGTCTCTTCGCGCAACTCGCGTATAGCGCATTGTTCGGCGGTCTCGTCCATGCGCAGGAATCCGCCGGGAAAGGCCCACATGCCCTTGTAGGGCGCCACGCCGCGCTCGATGAGCAGCACCTTCAGGTCGCGTCCGTCGAAACCAAACACCACGCAATCGGTTGCCACTGCCGGATGAGGATAGTCATATTCGTACTTTGCCATAGTCTTATTATTTGTGTAATTTTGACGCAAAAGTACAAACAAAAACACAACCCACAAAATATTTTTGTGTAAAATTTACACAAATTATCATACAACACTGAACTACAACAATATAAAAGGTACATTTTTTTTAATCACAACAGACAATTCACAACACAAAAGGTTTTATTTGTGTCAAAATTACACAAAATCAAATAAATTTTGTGCAAGCAGCTTAGAAAATGGCGCCGAATGCTGAGGCAAAGGATTATAGGAAAAATCGTCGAAATTTGCTTATGAAGAACAACACTGAAATACAGGTTTCTGCGTCGATAACACCACACACGCCTTATCAGATGAATGGTGTCCAGATAAATAAAATAGGAGAAAAACTATTTTTTTCAGCGTGCCATGCAATAAAAAGGGGACACATTCGTTAGCAAAACAAAAATATTTAATAAAGAACAATATATAATGAAAACAACACCTTACACCGACCTACACATCAAACTCGGCGCCAAGATGGCCGAATTTGCAGGCTACAACATGCCCATCCAGTACACCACCCTCATCGAGGAGCACAACAACGTGCGCAACAACGTGGGCGTGTTCGACGTGAGCCACATGGGCGAATTCCGCGCCAAAGGCCCCATCGCCAAACATTTCATGCAGTATGTCACCACCAACAACGTCGAGGACCTCTTCGACGGCAAGGTGCAGTACACCTGCCTCCCCAACGGTCAGGGCGGCGTAGTCGACGACATGCTCGTCTACCGCGTCCATGACGACGAGTACTTCATGGTTCCCAATGCTGCCAACATCGACAAGGACTGGGCTTGGATGAGCCAGATTGCCGACAAGATGGGCA
>CAMNKG010000041.1 GCA_946542135.1 uncultured Bacteroidales bacterium | reverse complement strand
TTCTTCTTTGCCATTTTTTATTTCATTTTGGAGTTGCAAAAGTACTACTATTTTTCGAATTGACAATGTATTTTGTAAAATAATTTTTAATGTTATTTATAAAACAATGTAAATTAATATTATACATTTCTATCTTACACTGTGCGCCAACGCTCTCCCGTCTCTTTTTCTTTGCCTGTGAAGCGTCTTTTTCTGAAAAATCATGCTCCTTTTTCGCTTTTTTCTCCTATCCCTCCCCATCTGTCATTTCTTTCTGCCACAGGGGCCGTTTGGTGGTCGGTGGTTGTTCGTTGGTCACGATGCTGTTCGTCGTCAAGCAAAAGGAGGCCGGCCATTAGCCAATGGCCGGCCTCCCCCAAAAAACATTCCCTCAATGAGGCGATGGCGCTGTATCGGTTCTGTTTAATGTTCCGATATGGTGGGCTTGTTTTTTTTTATTTCTTCACCAGACGTTTGGTGGCGATGCCGTTGTTGGTGTGTATGCGGACAATGTAGGCGCCGGCGGGCAGTTCTGTGAGGTCCACGCTGGTGCTCATGCCGTCAGTCTTGGTGTTGAGCAGCAATGTGCCGTTGATGCTGAAGACTTCAATTTTGCTCATACGAAATGCGGAGTAGATGGTTATGGAGCCGTTGGTCGGGTTGGGGTAAAGTTGGGTGTAGGAGTCTGGGGCTGTTATGATGTCGGTCTGGCCGTCGTTGGTGCAGAAATGGACACTCTGGCTCCATTCGCTGCGAGTGGTGTCGTTGCACACGGTGCGCACCCAAGCCTCATAGCAGCGGCCGCTGTCCAAGCCGTTGACGGCTTTCAGGGTGCTGCTGCATGCCATCACCACACCCTCTTCGGGTGTCAGACCTTCTTCGGCCACGGCGAGTTCCCATTGGCTGCCGCCATTTTCGTCCCATGTGAAAAGGCATACCTCCGGGCTGGCGTATGCCGTCGTCAATCCGGTCGGGACGTCGCAGTTGATTACTTGAGGCACATTGCGCGAGGTGTCTATGATGGGGAATATGAAGTAAAAGCCTTCGGGATAAAGATCTCCTCCATTTTCAATATGCCAAATGGTGTCGTGTGGTAACGGAAAAGGAGGCCAAACCTCTCCAGCTATTCTGGTGAATCTGAATCGGGCGTGTGACGGATTGGGGGCATAGTCGAGCGAATATGCTGACGGGACAGCGTTTATTATATCTACCAATGCGGTGAAAAACTGGACGAAGATGCCGTTGCGTGTTCTTTCCGACCCGTCGGGTTCGCGATTGTAATTGTTGTTGAATGTCACCGAAACGTAAAAGGAGTCGTGCACGGTGACAGGTTCATCAAAGTAACTTTCGTAGATGGGGAAGATATGTGATACGCATTGCGGCCCATCTGCGTTCATCTCATGGTAATGACGGAATTTCTGTTTTATATCGATTTCGGCTTTTTTCAACTGTATCATCTCATTGGTGTTGCTGTCGATTTCATACAAGCAAAAGTATTCTTTTTTCATGTGTTCCCAAACAAGTGGGTCGTATTGCTGGTACCAATTGTTATAATCATCATATTCATATATGTTGAGCACAGCTGCCACGCCAATGATGCGTAGTGCACTGTCGGTGTAGCAGTAGCGGGCGTGTTCAGGTTGGGCGCAAGTATATGCCCATTCTCGAATTTCCCATTTCAGCGAGTCGTTGCTTCCCGCGGGGAAAAAGTAGTGGTCCACCCAGTTGGTGTCCCAATAGTAATATATGGGGTCACGGTCGCCGATATACATCGTGTCAGCTGTCGTGTTTTGACCGCAGACAAATGTGTACACAGCAATGAATAGCAAAAGTGTAATGCTCTTTTTCATGATTGTGTCCTCCTGTATTTTAATTAATTTGTTTCACATTCTTTATATAAGGGGTATCTTTTATGTATTATCTCAGGGTTGATGATTTCGGAATTGTTGTCTGAGTTTTCTCATGGTTTTTTCTTTTAAAGGTTAATAATGATTATGTATGGCTGTGATTTGAATTGTTTCTTTTCCAGACGTTTGGTGGCGATGCCGTTGTTGGTGTGTATGCGGATGTAGCGGGTGCCTTGCAGGTGGGTCGGGTGAGGTCTACGCTGATGCTCTTGGCATCGGCCTTGGTGCTGAGTGTCAATGTGTGGGCTGTTGGGTTTTGTCCGCAAGCAATAGTATGCAAGGCATTGAAAACTAAAATGTGATGATCTTTTTCATAGTGATTCCTTATATTAATCTTTGGTGTTGGTTGGCTGTTTCTGGTTTGTGCGGTAAGAGTTAATTTGTTTTATACGATTGTATTTCAGCGTGTTGATTAATATCGTTTCGTTGAATTATTTGTGCAAAGTTGCATTTTTTTTCGTCAAAACAAAGAAAAAAGCAAAAAAAAATTAAAAACAAGACAAATTGTCACATGATTAATGCCGTTTCGTGTTGAAATCGGACAAAATGATATTTCTATTCCACGTGGCACGGGATTTGTTTCTCATTAGGTGTCTGCGGACGACAAGGAACCGCAGAGACAGAAAACAGAATCAAAAAACAACAATTAAAAATAGGAGATTAAAACCATGTTAGTAGCAAGAAGAAACAATGATTTGATGAGCACCATGTTCAATGAACTTTTGGACTGGAACCGTTGGAACAACCTGTGCACCACTGAAGACCACACCTCTGCTCCTAAGATGAACGTCAGCGAGTCTGACAAAGATTACCGCCTCGAGCTCTGCATTCCCGGCATGAAGAAAGAGGACTTGAACCTCAGCATCGACGCTGACAACAACCTGGTGATTGAAATGCAGCAGAAGGAAGAGAAGAAAGAGAATGACGAGAAGCGCCACTTCCTGCGCCGCGAGTTCAGCACCACGCAGTTCAAGCAGATGCTTACGCTGCCCGAGAACGTGAAGAAAGAGGCCATCGGCGCCAAGGTCGACAATGGCATTCTGACCATCACGCTGCCCAAGTTCACCGCCGAAGAGCAGAAACAGTTGGCACAGACCATAGCAATAGAATAAAGCCTCCTGCCATACTTCTCTTGAGCAACACACAAGTACTTTTTTAAACGGTTGAATTTTAGCGACCCGCTTCCGCGGGTCGCTTTTTTTTGCTCGGACGGCACATTTTTGCAAAAATCTTTTGTATTTTTCTCTGAAATAAAAACACGAATATCCACGAATTATCCATTAATAATTATATGTTAAATTCATGATGATTCGTGTTTTATTATTTTTTCTTATATCTGGTTTAAATAGATGATGTTAATCGCATTTATCGCAGGCGGGGCGCCTGCGTACCATGATGAATTGGGGTGGGATGATGAGGTAGCATGGTTTTAATCGCATTTATTGCGGGCGGGGGCGAGCGGGCGGGGGCGGGCGAGCAGGGGCGGGCGCGGCTGGGCTTGCGGATTCGTTGGCTTGGAGGGGTGAGGATGCTGTGAATAACAAAAATAAAAAATATGATAGTTGACAGGGGGGGCTTAATTTCGTTTGTTTTCTCTGGAAAAAGACACGAGCATCCTTTAATTATCCTTTAATAATTAACGGTAAATTCATGATAATTCGTGTTTTAATTTTTTTTTCATATGTCTGCTTTTAATTCGATGATTTTTATGTAAATTTGCAAATGCGTTTTGTGGGAAAAAAAGCCACCCACAGCAATCATCATGGATACGGAACCCATCATAACAGAACATTATATAGATCTTGAAAAAGTATTTGCCGCCAAAGGCATCAAAGCCTCGCGATTTGCCATACGCTTGCTGAACCGCCTGCTTCACGTTGAAGAGCTGAATGCCGGCATTTACAAGAACCGCGACAAGAAAGGCGTGGACTTTGCTCGCGCCATACTCGACGACCTCGGCGTCAAGGTCAACCTCCAACACGCCGAGCGCATCCCCTCCGACGGCAACCCCATCATCGTTTCCAACCACCCCCTGGGCGGGCCCGACGGCATGGCCCTTATTGCCGCTGTCGGCGAACACCGCCGCGACATCCTCTTCCCCGTCAACGACTTCCTGATGCACCTGCCCGGCTTGCGTTCCGTCTTCGTGCCCATCGACAAGGTGCACGGCAACCGGCAGACGGCATCGGGCCTCAACGAAGCCTTTGCGGGCGACAACGTGCTGCTCTATTTCCCCGCCGGCTTGTGTTCGCGTCGCGTCAAAGGGCACATCGTCGACCTGGAATGGAAACCCACCGTGGTGAAGAAAGCCGTCCTTCACCACCGCGACATCATCCCCGTATATGTGGAAGCCCGCAACCGGCGTCGCTTCTACACGCTTGCCAACCTGCGCAAACGCTTGGGCATCAAGTTCAATTTCGAGATGGCCCTGCTCCCCGCCGAGATGTTTGCCCAGCGCGGCAAGACGATGCGCATCGTGGTTGGTCCCGCCATACCATGGCAGACCTTCGCCGAGGGGAAAACGCCACAGGAATGGGCCTCATGCCTGCACGACTACGTATACCTGCTGGCCAACGACGCCAACAGCAATTTCACACATTAATCACATCAAACACACGCTGCACATAGCATCTTGAACCATGGAAAAAGACCTCAGTTACATCATCCCTCCCGTTCCGCGCGAACTGATCAAAGCCGAACTCAGCGACCGCAATTTTCTGCGCCACACCAGCCGCGGCGGCAAAGAAATTTACGTCACCACGGCGCACCTGTCGCCCAACATCATGCGCGAAATAGGACGCCTGCGCGAGATTTCCTTTGCCGTAGAGGGCGGCGGCACCGGCAAGCCACTCGACATCGACGAGTTCGACACCTTGCCCGAACCTTTCTGCTTCAAGCAGCTCATCGTCTGGAGCCCCGAGGACGAAGAGATTGTTGGCGGATACCGTTTCATTCACGGCAGCAACATGTATCGTTCCGTCGACGGCATCATCAGCACGCCCACGGCAGAGCTGTTCCACTACACCGACGATTTCATCGACAACTACCTGCCCTACACCATCGAATTGGGTCGCTCCTTTGTGCAGCCCGCTTTCCAGCCCACCAACGACATGCGCAAAGGCATCTATTCGCTCGACAATCTGTGGGACGGATTGGCCACGATAGCCGTCGAAGTGCCCGAGACGCGCTATTTCTTCGGCAAGGTGACCATGTATCCGCACATGAACCGCAAAGCCAAAGACCTGATTCTCTATTTTTACCAGAAACATTTCCCCGACCCCGACGGACTGGTATGGCCCAACGAGCCCCTTCTGATCGAGTCGGACTTCAACGAGCTCCATGCGCTTTTCAACGGTCACAACTACAAGGAAGACTACCAGATACTGGTGCGGTCGGTACGCAGCCTCAATTCCGCCGTTCCGCCGTTAGTGAATGCCTACATGAACCTCTCGGCCACCATGCGGTCGTTTGGCACCGCCTACAACCACGACTTCGGCGAGACCGACGAAACCGGCATACTGCTGACCCTGCGCGACATATACCCCGAGAAGAAAGACCGCCATTTTCAGACCTACGAAGCGCGCAACCAGTCGTTCGAGCGCCACAAGCTCTTCAAGATCAACATGCAGATGCTGCCCTGGTGGAAAAAGAACGATGAGGAAGAAGAACGCCAGACCCTCAAAGACCTGCGCGACGCCAAGCGTGCACGACTGCGTTCGGAGGCCACCGACACTCCCGAAGAAAAGCGCCTGCTGCGACAACAGCTGCGACAACAACGCCGCGAACAACGCCGACAGCAGCGCCGCGAGATATTCGAGAACTTCCGCAAAAACCGCAAACGCAAATAGCAATAACTAATCACCATTCACTAATCACTAATCACCCATCAACATTCACTAATCACTAATCACTAATCACTAATCACTAATCACCATTCACTAACCTCCATGGACATCAAAACCGCCACCTTCGTTGTCAGCAACTCCGACTACAGGAAATGCCCCTCCACCGACCTGCCGGAGTATGCCTTCATCGGCAGATCCAACGTAGGCAAATCGTCGCTCATCAACATGCTGACACGCAACAAAGGGCTGGCCAAGACCAGCGTGCGGCCCGGCAAGACACAGCTCATCAACCACTTCCTCATCAACGGACGCTGGTACATCGTCGACCTGCCCGGCTATGGTTTTGCCCGTGTGTCGAAGACCTCGAGGGCGGCATGGCAGAAGATGATATCCGACTATTTCCTCAACCGGGAAGCCTTGGTGAACACCTTCGTGCTCATCGACTCACGCATTCCTCCCCAGCGTATCGACCTGGAGTTCATCGATTTTCTGGGGCAGAATGGCATCCCCCTTTCCATCATCTTTACCAAGACCGACAAGCAGAACCAGCGCGAGACGGCGCGCAACATCAAAGCGTTCAAGGTCGCCTTGTCGGAAAGTTGGGAGACGCTACCCGAAATGTTTCTCACCTCGTCGGTCACAGGCTACGGACGCGACGTCCTGCTGGACTACATCGACGCCATCAACCACGACCTTACTCAGTAACCTGTCGTTTTACTAAAAGACACTTATCTCATGAAAAAAGCACTCATAAGCCTCCTTATCTTGCTCATTGCATCCGCTGGCGCAAGCCTCATCGCCCAAAACACGGCATCGCTCTACAAGGCGGTGCAGGAACTCACCAAAGACCCCGCCATGAAGCATGGCGAACTCTCGGTGACCGTATACAGCATCGAGCAGGGCAAACCGGTTTTTTCATACAATTCGCACCGGGCCATGATGCCCGCCTCGCTGACCAAGATGTTCACCACCGCAGCAGGTTTCGAGAAATTGGGCAGCAACTTCCGTTTCACCACACGCCTTGCCTATAGCGGCACCATTGACAGCAAGGGCACCCTGCACGGCGACCTCTACATTATCGGTGGCGGCGACCCCCTGTTGGGGTCCTACCGCTACAAGCAGACCCTGCCCGACACGCTCTTCGCCACCTGGAGCCGCGCCATCAGCCAAGCCGGAATACGCGCCGTGGACGGAAGGGTGCGCTACGACGGCACCATTTTCGACGACAAGGTGCTTCACGACAGCTGGATGTGGGGCGACATAGGCAACTATTACGGCAGCGGCGTGTCGGGACTCAACTTCCACGAGAACATGTTCTTTATCTATTTGAACCCCGGCAGCCGTGTAGGCCAAGCCGCCAAACTAAGCCATACCGCACCTGCAGGCCTCTCGCTAAGCATCATCAACGAGGTGAAGACCGGCGCCGCCAAATCGGGCGACCAAGTCGTCGTCTATGGCGACCCCATAACATCGCTGCGCACGTGCACCGGAACCATACCCCTCGATGCCAAGAACATGGCCATCAGAGCCTCGCTGCCCCGACCGGGGAAAGCCTGTGCCGACCTCTTCACCCAATACCTCCGCGCACACAAAATAACCATTTCAGGGGCCTCAGAAGAGTCTCTTCACAAGCCCTCTAATCTCACCACCATTGTCGACATCACCTCGCCCACCTACTACGTCATTGCCCAATATACCAACATGACGTCCAACAACACCTACGCCGAAGCCATCTACAAATATTTAGGCTACAAAGGCTACAACCTTGGCAACTATGCCAACGGAGGCCGCGTGATGAAAGACTTCCTGAGCAAGCACGGACTCGAGACGGCCGGTATCGTTCTCGAAGACGGCAGCGGACTGTCGAAGAACAACCGAGTCACCACCGACTTCGTATGCCGATTCCTTGTCGAGATGAGCAGGACCACCTACTTTGGCGACTACCAGAAATCGCTGGCCTTGGCTGGGCAGAACGGCACCGTAAAGAATATGCTGAGTGGACTTCCCTCCAACGTCAGCGTGCGCATGAAGTCGGGCACCCTTGTAGGACTGCGCGCTTTTGCCGGCTACGTAACCACCGCCAAAGGCAACCGCTACTCCTTCGCCGTCATCAGCAGCGACTTCGACTGCTCCGGCGCCCAGATGCGCTCCAAGTTGGAGAAGGTCATCATGAAAATAGCTGAGATGGACTGACCCTTTATGGAGTGCAATACTCCCCCCAAAATACAGACCACAGGAAGAAAAGGAGGCGGCCACATGAATGCGGTCGCCTCCGTTATAATTTGTGCAAAAAATATGGATTA
Source organism: uncultured Bacteroidales bacterium (assembly GCA_946542135.1). Taxonomy (GTDB): domain Bacteria; phylum Bacteroidota; class Bacteroidia; order Bacteroidales; family P3; genus Colimorpha. The sequence goes on along the minus strand of CAMNKG010000041.1, from coordinate 5,594 downwards.
CTTGATGAGGAAAGAGAACTTGTTGAAGTTCTTCAGGGCGATGCCCGTGCCGCGGGCCACAGCGCGGAGAGGATCTTCGGCGATGTGGACCTTGAGCTTGGTCTTGGAGCTAATACGCTGGTCGAGGCCACGAAGCAGGGAGCCGCCGCCAGCCAAGTAGATGCCGCTCTTATAGATGTCGGCAGCCAGTTCAGGAGGTGTGTCGGCGAGGGTTTCGAGGATGGCCGACTCAATCTTGGCGATGGATTTGTCGAGAGCGTGGGCTATTTCCTTGTAGTTGACCAAGATGTTCTTGGGCAGACCGGTGAGGAGGTCGCGACCCAGAGTCTCGTGGTCTTCGGGGGGATTCTCCAATTCAGAGATAGCCGAGCCCACCTCTATTTTGACCTGTTCGGCGGTGCGTTCACCGATGACGATATTGTGCTGTTTGCGCATATATTCGATGACATTCTCATTGAATTCGTCGCCAGCCACGCGGATTGACTTGTTGCAGACGATGCCGCCCAAAGAGATGACCGCGATTTCGGCGGTACCACCTCCGATGTCGACAATCATGTTGCCGTAAGGTTCGAGCACATCGATGCCGATACCTATGGCCGCGGCCATAGGTTCGTGGATCATGCGAATCTCCTTGGCGCCAGCCTGTTCGGCGCTCTCACGCACGGCACGTTCCTCGACGTTGGTGATACCCGAAGGGATGCAGATGACCATGCGCAATGCCGGCGGCATGAAGCTGCGGCTGATGTTGGTCATCTTGATAAGTTCGCGTATCAGGTGCTGAGCCATCTCGAAATCGGCGATGACGCCACCGCGGAGCGGACGTATAGTCTCGATATTCTTATTGTTCTTCCCGTACATCTGCTGGGCACGTTTGCCGACAGCGATGATTTTGTTGGTGATTTTGTCCTGTGCCACAATGGAAGGCTCATCGATGACCACCTGATCGTTATAGATAACGATGGAGTTGGCCGTGCCGAGGTCCATTGCAAGTTCTCTGTTGAAAAATGAGAAAAGTCCCATAGATTATTAAAAAATCTTAATTGTGTCTGTTTTTCTACCTATAATACGGAATCATGTTTTTTTTGTTTCATTTCGAATCGCGAAATTGCAAAAAACCGTGATTCGGAATGCGGCGAGGAGCATACGACGCCAAGGGGCATCAATGTTTGAAATGGCGTTTGCCGGTGATTACCATGGCCATAGCGTTTTTCTCGCAATAGTCGATGCTGTCCTGGTCGTGGATGGAGCCGCCGGGATGGACAACGCCGGTGATGCCGGCATTGTGGGCAATCTCCACGCAGTCGGGGAAGGGGAAGAAAGCATCGCTGGCCATAACGGCGCCTGTGAGGTCGAAGCCGAACGACTGAGCCTTGGCTATGGCTTGGCGCAGCGCATCGACGCGGCTGGTCTGACCCGTGCCAGAAGCCAGCAGCTGTCCATTCTTGGCCAAGACGATGGCGTTGCTCTTGGTGTGTTTGACGAGGATGGTGGCGAAAGCCATATCGGCAGCCATGGCAGGAGACACTTGAGTGGAGGTGACACTCTGGGTCAGTTCCTGTGCCACGGGGACCACGGTGTCGCGGTCTTGCACCAGAACGCCGTTGAGGACGTTGCGGAACATGGGGTTAGACATCTTGAACGCTTTGCGGCGCAGGATGATACGGTTCTTTTTGCCGCGGAGCACCTGCAGCGCGTCGTCGTCATAGTCGGGGGCGATGCAAACCTCGAAGAATATCTTATGCATCTCGTCAGCCACCTCTTTGGTCACCTTGCGATTGGTGATGAGGATGCCGCCGAAGGCGCTGACCGGGTCGCCAGCCAAAGCGTCCTTCCAAGCGTCGAGAAGGTTTTCGCGGCAGGCCATACCGCAGGCGTTGTTATGTTTCAGAATGGCGAAAGCCGTCTGATGGAAGTCATCGATAAGGTTGCAGGCAGCGTCGATGTCGCCCAAGTTGTTGTAGGATATCTCCTTGCCGTTGAGCTTGTCGAAGCAGGCGTCGAGGTCGCCAAAGAAAAAGCCCTTCTGGTGCGGGTTTTCGCCGTAGCGCAACGTGCTGCATTTGTTGAAGCTTTGTTTGAAAACGGGGATATTCTCGCTCTGGTTGAAATGGTTGAAGATAGCCGTATCGTAGTGGCTGCTGACGGCGAAAGCGTAGGCAGCGAAGCGATGGCGTTGTTCGAGCGTGAGGCCGCCGTCCTGCTCGTTGTAGAGTTGCAGGAATTCAGCGTAGTGGTCGACGGAGGGGACGATAACCACGTCCTTGAAGTTTTTAGCGGCGGCACGGATCAGCGAGATGCCGCCGATGTCGATTTTCTCGATGATGTCCTGCTCGGCGGCGCCACTGGCCACGGTCTGTTCGAAGGGATAGAGGTCCACGATGACTAGGTCGATTTCCGGAATCTCGTATTCGCTCAGCTGCTCGCCGTCGCTGAACATGTCGCGGCGACTCAGAATGCCGCCGAACACCTTGGGGTGGAGCGTCTTGACGCGACCGCCGAGGATGGAGGGATAGCCTGTCAGGCTTTCCACGGTCACAGCGTCGATGCCAAGGTCTTTGATGAATTTGTAGGTGCCGCCGGTGGAATAGATGGTCACACCCTGTTTGTCGAGAGCTTTAACGATGTCCTCCAGGCCGTCTTTATAGAAGACCGATATGAGGGCTGATTTTATGTGTTTGGTATCCATTAGAATAATATTTATTATCTAAAAACAGTACAAAAATTTGGCAATAAATACAATAGGCGACATATCGCCCAATATTCGCCAAATGCAAAGATACAATTTTTTATGATTATGGCGACGAAAGAAGAAAAAAAAAGGAGCAAAAAAAGGCTCGGGGCCTTTCCCTGCTCCCTGTTTGACAGATTGCTAATCACCCATCTCGATGCCAACGCCTTTGGCCGTGTGGACCAAACGCTCGTTGGGGTCGATGAAGTGAGGCGTCTTGACGGCCTCTTCGAGGCTGACGCCGACGATGTCGGGGTGGTGATATGCCACCATCTGACCATAGCGGCCCTCGATGACGAATTCCATGGCGCGGACGCCGAATTCGGTGGCCAAGACGCGGTCGAAGGCAATGGGTGTGCCGCCGCGCTGCAGATGGCCCAGGATGGTGCAACGGATGTCGTGTTCCACACCGGCAGCCTTGAGGTCGGCAGCCAGCTGTTCGCCGATGCCGCCCAGCTTGACGTGCTGGTAGCCCACCTCGCCGGTTTCGGTGCCCGTCACGGTGCCCCCTTTGGGCATGGCGCCTTCGGCGACGACGATGATGCAATAGCCACGACGCTTGTTGTAACGTTGTTCTATCTTGGCTTTCACCTTGTTGATGTCATAGGGTATTTCGGGTATGAGGCACACGTCGGCGCCGCCGGCAATGGCGCTGTGGAGCGCTATCCAGCCCGCATCGCGGCCCATGACCTCGACGATGAACACTCTGTTGTGGCTCGCCGCCGTCGTCACCAGCTTGTCGATGGCATCGGTGCAGATCTGCACGGCGGTCTGGAAGCCGAAGGTGTAGTCGGTCATCGAAAGGTCGTTGTCGATGGTTTTGGGGACGCCGACGATGTTCAGACCCTTTTTGAAGAGGCCGAGAGAGATACGCTGGCTGCCGTCGCCGCCGATATTGATGACCGCGTCGATGCCCATGTACTGAAGTTTGCGAAGCATCTCGTCGCTGCGGTCGACGGTGGTCCAGGAGCCGTCGCTGTTTTTCACAGGCCATGCGAAGGGGCCGCCCTTATTGGTGGTGCCGATAATGGTGCCGCCTTGTATCTGAAGGCCTTCCACCCTTTTTTCGTCGAGAATTTCAATTTCTGTAGGTTCGCGTAGCACGCCGTTGAACGACTCGATGCATCCGACCACCTCCCAGTCGTTTTCCTGCGAGGCACGTTTCACGATGCCGCGAATTACGGCGTTGAGTCCGGGGCAGTCGCCGCCGCCGGTCAAAACCATTACTCTTTTCAATGCCATGATAAAAAATGTATCTGTTGATGATGATTATTTTATTCTATATATATTGATGTCAGTTTGTTGCGTAAAAAAATCAGACAAGAATGCGATGCACAAAGATAATCCTTTTTCGGAAATGGTCGCAAAATTTCGGAAATGGTCGCAAGCATGTCGATATCCATAGTGCCCATGGCAAAGCCCATGCCGATAATGGGACCCATGAGGGGCGAGATGAGCATGGCGCCGATGATGACGGCGGTGGAGTTGACATTCAGGCCCAGCGAGGCGATGAGGATGGCGAAAATGAGCACCCAGAGGTTGCCGCCGCGGAAGGTGATGCCCGCGCTGACCCGGTCGATGATGGCCTGTTCGTTTTCCTTGTGGGGCCGCAGATTCAGATAGCCGCGAATATGCAAAAGAAGGCTCTTGATGTTCATACGTGTTGTCGTTTACAGAGAAAACGGCGAGAGGTGCAGTTTATTGTGCATCGCTTTGAAGGCAGTCGTGGCCAAGTGAGGCAGCCGACAGCCACCGTCGGCGATGCGTTCTGAGAAAAGTTTTTTGGTCTATTCCAGAAAAAGTGCTACTTTTGGTCTTTTAAAAAACAAATGGTTTCAACGCTGCTTGTTGCCGCAAACAGCTGACAAAAACACGTTTGCGCGAACAACAGCCATTTATAGTATAGTATAATAAAGTATGAAATTATCGTTTTTAGGAGCCACTCAGGAGGTGACAGGAAGCAAACACCTCATCACGACCAAGAAAGGCCTCAAGATTCTGCTTGATTGCGGCATGTACCAAGGCAAGGGTCTGGAAACCGACGCCATGAACCGCGATTTGGGCTTCGACCCCAAAGAGATAGACTACCTCATCCTCTCGCATGCCCACATCGACCATTCCGGTCTGATACCCTACATCTACAAGCTGGGATTCAATGGCGTCATTGTCTGCACGCCCGCCACGCGCGACCTTTGCGCCATCATGCTGGCCGATGCCGGCCGCATTCAGGAGTCGGACACGCAGACATTCAACAAGAAACGCCAAAAGCAGGGTTTGGAACCCGTCGAGCCCATCTATACCGAAGCCGATGCGCAGGCCTGCATGCAATGCTTCATCAGCGTGCCCTACCATAAAAAATTCAACATTGAAGGCGAGGTAACCGTAGAGTTCTTCGACGCAGGCCACATCTTGGGCAGCGCCCTGGTATACCTGGAAATCAAGGAAGGCCGCCGCACCATCAAGCTGGGCTTCACCGGCGACGTGGGACGCTACGACAAACACATACTCAAAGACCCCGAGCCGTTCCCCCAGGTCGACTACCTGCTCATGGAGTCCACCTATGGCGACCGACTGCACACCACCCTCGACAACGCCGAACAGGAGCTGCTGATGGCCGTACTCGACACCTGCACCAAGAAGAAAGGCAAACTCATCATTCCCTCGTTTGCCATCGGCCGTGCCCAGGAAATCATCTACGCCCTCGACCGGCTGCGCGCCAAAGGGCTGCTGCCCGACATCGACGTCTTTGTCGACAGCCCCCTCAGCGTCAATGCCACCAACATCATGCGTCTTCACACGGAATGCTTCAACGACGACATCGTGGAATACATGAAAGAGAACCCCGACCCCTTCGGATTCGACAGGC
>CAMNKG010000040.1 GCA_946542135.1 uncultured Bacteroidales bacterium | reverse complement strand
TCAACTTGAGAAAATAATAGTTTTTCATATTTATTTGGTTATGGTTGAGGCACCCAGTCCTTCTGGGTGCCTTTTTTGATGTTACAGGCGCACGGCATGACGGGATGCCAAGCCGCCACTACAGCCCCGACCAGATAACAGCATGGCGTGACGTTCGTCATGCTGACATGTTGGACAATAAGGAAAAAAGTAAAACAAATGAACATTATCAAAAAGACATTCGATCTCGGCGATGGCCGCATGATCGAGATTGAAACCGGCAAACTTGCCAAGCAAGCCGACGGTAGCGCCGTGGTGCGCATGAACGACACCATGCTTTTGGCCACCGTCTGCTCGAAGAAAGAAGTCGGTGAGAATGTGGACTTCATGCCCCTCACCGTAGACTACCAAGAGAAATACGCCGCCATGGGACGCTTTCCCGGTGGCTTCTTCAAACGCGAAGCACGCCCCTCGGAGCACGAGATTCTGATCGCCCGTCTGGTCGACCGTGCCCTCCGTCCGCTGTTTCCCGACAACTTCCATGCCGAGGTGCAGGTTCAGATCACCCTCATCAGCGGTGACCACAACACCATGCCCGACCAGCTGGCAGCCCTGGCAGCCGCTTCGGCACTGGCCGTGAGCGACATACCCTTCAACGGACCCGTGTCGGAAGTGCGCGTCAGCTACCTTGACGGACAATACGTCATCAACACCCCCATGCAGGACATCGAACGTGCCGACCTCGACCTCATCGTTGCCGCCACCGAAGAGAACATCATGATGGTGGAAGGCGAGATGAAAGAAGTGAGCGAAGAGGTGATGCTCGGCGCCCTCAAGGCCGCCCACGAAGCCATCAAGACCCAGTGCCGCGTCATCGCCGAACTGACCGTGGAGGCCGGCAAGACCGAGAAACGCGAATACTGCCACGAAGTCAACGACGAAGAGCTGCGCCAGCGCCTGCACGACGCCGTGTACCAGAAATGCTACGACTTCTCGAAGCAGGGCATCGCCAACAAGCAAGCCCGCGAAGAAGGCTTCGAAGCCATCAAGCAGGAATTCATCGACGCCAACTATACGGAGGAGACCCTCACCGAGGAGATCCAGTTCATGATTGACCGCTACTACCACGACACCGAGCGCGAAGCCATGCGCGACATGGTGCTCAACGAACGCACCCGCCTCGACGGCCGCAAGCTCGACGAGATACGTCCCCTGTGGAGCGAAGTCAACTATCTGCCTTCGGCACACGGCAGCGCCATCTTCACCCGTGGCGAGACCCAGTCGCTGAGCACCGTGACCCTGGGCACCAAGCTCGACGAGCAGATCATCGACGGCGCCGTCATTGAAGGCACCCGCCGCTTCCTGCTGCACTACAACTTCCCCGGCTTCGCCACCGGCGAGGTGAAGGGCAACCGCGGCCTCAGCCGCCGCGAGGTGGGCCACGGCCATCTGGCTTGGCGCGCCCTGAAAGAGGTGCTCCCCACCGAAGAGGAATGCCCCTACACCATCCGCGTGGTCAGCGACATCCTGGAGAGCAACGGCTCCTCCTCGATGGCCACCGTCTGCGCCGGATGCCTGGCACTGATGGACGCCGGCGTGAAGATACGCAAACCCGTCGCCGGCATCGCCATGGGCCTCATCAGCAAAGGCGACAAATGGGCCGTGCTTAGCGACATCCTCGGCGACGAGGACCACCTGGGCGACATGGACTTCAAGGTCTGCGGCACCCGCGACGGCATCACCGCCTGCCAGATGGACATCAAGGTCGACGGACTCAGCTACGACGTCCTCGCCAAAGCCCTTGAGCAGGCACGCCAGGGTCGTCTCCACATCCTTGACCACATACAGGAAACCATCGCCGAGCCGCGCGAAGACTACAAGCCCTTCGTGCCCCGCATCGTCCAGATCAAGATACCGAAAGACTTCATCGGCGCCGTCATCGGCAAGGGTGGCGAGGTCATCCAGAAAATCCAGAAAGAGACCAACACCATCATCAACATCGAGGAAGAAGGCGAATTCGGAATCGTCGATGTCGCCTCGCAGAACAAGGACGACATCGAGGCCGCCCTCAAATGGATCCGCGAGATCTGCACCGTCCCCGAGGTGGGCCAGGTCTACGACGCCAAGGTGGTCAGCATCGTCGAATTCGGCGCCTTCCTGGAGTTTCTGCCCGGCAAAGAGGGCCTGATGCACATCAGCGAATATGACTGGAAACGCACCGACACCCTCGAAAACCTGATTCACGAAGGCGACATCATCACCGTGAAAATCATTGCCATCGACGAAAAGAACGGCAAGCTGAAACTGAGCCGCAAGGCGCTGCTCCCCAAACCCGAAGGCTACGAGGAGGAGAAGCCCCGCGCACCGCGTCGCGAAGGCGGCAACGGAGGCGAGCGCCGCAACGGCGACCGCGGTCCGCGCCGCGAAGGCAACGGCGGTGAACGCCGCAGCGGCGGCCGTCGCCACTAAACGCTCAGACCTCGAAGGGGATGTAGACATCGCCCCTTTAACCATTGCAAAAAAGACAAACGGACCTTCCTTTAGAAAAAGGAGGTCCGCTTTGTTTTGCTGCCACTCATGAACCCCTACGCACGACGACATCATGCCCTTTCGAACGCCCGACAGGAGCAAAAAGCCCAAGCAAGAAAAGCTGTTTTTTTATCCTTTAGGAACATTTGGGCAATAAAATTGATAATTTTGCGTATTTTTGCAAAATAGAACTTTATGATAATAAAGTATAATATATTTATACATAATCAAATACACAAGTTCCGCTTTTACAGCACACCCGACCAAACAACTACACAATCCACTATAACACAGTAGCCACACAGCAACATAGACTATCCACACAAAGTCCAACCCTTTATAGCCGAAATCCTGAACCCACCAACTCAAATACAACTACTATGGGACTATTTAACAGACGTAAAGAAAACCGACCGACTTTTGAAGTGTTGGGCACCGACATGCACTGTCATCTGTTGCCTTCTGTCGACGACGGATCGCGTGACATCAACGAGACCCTTTCATGCCTGAAAACCATGAAATCGCTGGGTTTCAAGAAGATTTATTTCACGCCACACTTCCAGGCCAACTACCCCAACGACGAGACGGACATCGTCAAGCGTTTCGAACAACTCAAAAAAGCACTGGCACCCCATGCCAGCGAGATTCCCGAACTTGCCGGCATCAGTGGCGAATACCGCTTCGACCAACGCTACGAACGGCGTGCCGGCATCGATGCCGTCAACCCGCTCCCCGGCAAGACGCTGCTATGCGAACTCTCGCTGCACGGCTCAAGCTACAACCCTTTGGAATCCTTCAAAGCCTTCCTCGCTGAGGGCTACAACCTTATCCTGGCCCATCCGGAACGCTACCCCTACCTCGGCATCCATTCGCCCGAACTCAAAGAAATACTGGACTTAGGCATCAAGCTGCAGCTCAACACGCTATCCCTCAACGGATTCTATGGCCCTGCCGCCCTGGAGAAAGGCTTCGCCTTTTTGGAGAACGGATGGGTGTCCTATCTGGGCACCGACCTGCACAACACCCACTACGCCCAAGAACTCGTGGCGACGGCAGCCAACAGCAAAGTGCAGAAAGTGCTGCAGCGCTACAAATTCCTGAACAGCGAACTCTGAACGTTCCACCCCCTGCACACGGCTCGCCCAGCGGCATGGAACAACAAAAGAAACAATCAAGGTTAAAGCACAAAAACAAACGACAATAAAATTTAACACTATACAAATCAAATAAATAAAAAAAACATCGTTACAACTTATTTTTTTAATCGTCATTCACAAAAAAAATAATCGATGAAAAAAATTGCAATCGTCACAATGGCAATAGCCTTGGCCACAACGTTCTGTGGCAGCGTCTATGCACAAAAAACCGATTTATCGAAAAAGGTGAGCCAATACGCCCCTTTCACCTTGACCACCAACATGGACGAACTGAGCCCCCGCGAGCAGGAGCTGGTAGATGTATTGATCAAGATAGCCTCCCTGATGGACGACATCTACTGGGAACAGTCGTTCGGGCCCGACGCCCGAAAGAAGCTGAACCGCATCACCGATGCCAGAGCCAAAGAGTTTGCCCAAATACACTATGGCGTTTGGGACCGTCTGAACGGCAACAAGCCCTTCGTTGACGGCTTCGGCGAAAGGCCCAAAGGTGCTTTCTTCTACCCCGCCGACATGACCGACAAGGAGTTTGAAGCCCTGAAAGACCCCCAGAAGACAAGCCCCTACACCCTTATACGCCGCGACGCCAAAGGCAATCTGGAAGTGGTGCCCTACCATAAAGCCTACGCCGCACAACTGGAACGTGCGCGCCGGCTGTTCGAGAAAGCCATGGAGCTGACCGAAGACGACGCTTTCCGCAATTACCTGAACATCCGCCTCAAAGCCCTTCTCACCGACGACTACTTTGAGAGCGACATGGCTTGGATGGATGTGAAGAAAAGCAACATAGACTTCGTGGTTGGTCCCATCGAAAACTACGACGACGACCGCTACGGGTACAAGACCTCCTACGAAGCCTTCGTGCTGGTGAGAGACAGGAAATGGAGCGACCGTCTGGCACACTTCACCGAGATGCTCCCCGAGCTGCAGAAAGAGCTGCCCTGCGACCCGCGCTACAAGAAGGAAGTGCCCGGCACCGAAAGCGACATCAATGTCTATGACGTCATCTACTATGCCGGCGACTGCAATGCCGGCAGCAAAACCATCGCCATCAACCTGCCCAACGACGAGGACGTGCAGCTGAAGAAAGGCACACGCCGGCTGCAACTCAAGAACGCCATGCAGGCCAAATTCGACAAAATCCTCTTGCCCATAGCCAAGCTCATGATCAGCAACGCGCAACTGAAGAACGTCAAATTCGACGCCTTCTTCAACAATGTGTGCTTCCATGAGGTGGCCCACGGACTGGGCATCAAGAACACCATCAACGGCAAAGGCACTGTCCGCGAAGCCCTTCAGAACCAATACAGCGCGTGGGAAGAAGCCAAAGCCGACATCTGCGGACTCTACATCGTGCAGACCCTGATAGAGCGCGGCCACATCACCGACATCACCGTGGAGGATGCCTACGTCACCTTCATCGCCGGCCTGATGCGCAGCGTGCGCTTTGGCGTCACCGAGGCTCATGGCGTCGCCAACATGATGTGCTTCAACTACCTGCAGGACAACGGAGCCTTCAGCAAAGACAAACAGGGACGCTACACCGTCAACATCAAGAACATGCGCAAAGCCGTCGAAGGCTGGGCTGCACTGGTCATCAAGACCGAGGGCGACGGCGACTACAAAGCCGCCAAGAACTATGCCGCTAAAAACGGCGTGGTACGTCCCGAACTCCAGAAAGACCTCCAAGTCATCGAGAAAGCCGACATCCCCATCGACATCCGCTACAAGCAAGGCCGCGATGCCCTGGATCTCAAGGCCAACCCCCGCGAGTTGCGTAACAGCATCCGCCCCACCCAAACGCTGAAGATGCGCAAGAACTAAACGCGACCCTGACACACTAAAAGAAAGAGGATACCCTGCCGGGGCATCCTCTTTCTTTTTTGTTTGTGGATGATCTTATGGTCGCAGCACGGCGATGGTACCGTCAGGCTGCGGCTTGAGGATGCGCGACGAGACGCTGCCCGTATGCTCCTCGTAGCGTGAGGGCACACAGCAATCCACCGCCTCGAGGAGCGCATCGCTGATGTCGGCAAAGCAGGATGGCGACGGCTGGCCAGACAGATTGGCCGAGGTGCTGACGATAGGACGGCCGAATTCCTTGAGCAGCGACAGGCAGAAAGCCATGCGCGGGATGCGCACCCCGATGGTGCCGTCGGCAGCGGTGAGGTTGGGGGCCAGCAGCCCTCGCGAGAGCGGCAGGATGACCGTGGTGGGGCGTTCCCCGTCGAGCAGCAGATGGCGCACCGTGTCGTCGACAGGCGCCACAAAGCGTTCCACCATGCCGATGTCGGCACAGAGGACCAGCATCGACTTGCTGTGGTCGCGTTGCTTCAAAGCATATATTTTCTCCACCGCAGCAGCATTGGTAGCGTCGCAGCCGATACCCCATATCGTGTCGGTAGGATAAAGCAGCGTCTTGCCGTCCATAAGCGACGCGACAACAATATCTAAATCATCTTTCTCAATCATTATTATTCCCAACATTAGTAATGCAAAAATACAAAATATTCGCCATTCCGTAGTACGATTTCAAAAATTTTCGTAAATTTGCACATTGTTTCCCCTTGACGAAATAAAAAAAAATCAAATTAACATATTAATAATTAAAAATTTAAATTCATGAACTTTATCACTAATCTATGGGAGAACAACAGGATGGTATTTTTCCTGATTGTTGTATTGATTGTTGTGACGCCGTTCCTTATCTTCTACCTGAACAAGGCAAAGAAGGAACACCCCAAAGGCCTCATTGCTGCCGCATTGAGCAATATGGGTGAGCGCTTCGGTTACTACATTATGAATGCCGTCCTGGTGCTTTTCATCTGCTCCAAGTTTGGCATTAGCGACAGCGTTTCCGGCGTCATGTTTGCCGTGTTTTACTTCCTGATCTACGTTTTGAGCCTGCCTGGCGGCATCATCGCTGACCGCAGCCAGAACTACAAGAAGACCATCATCTACGGACTCGTCGTGATGGCTATCGGCTACATCATCCTCTCCATACCCGTATTCGGCATGGGTGCCAGCGGCAGCATGACTTTTGCACTGACCATCACCATGCTGGCCCTCATCCTTATCGCTTGCGGTAACGGTCTTTTCAAAGGCAACCTCCAAGCCATCGTCGGACAGCTTTATGATGACTTCGAGGCCGAAGCCGCCAAGAAAGGTCCCGAAGCCCTTGCCGAGGCCAAAAGCAAACGCGACAGCGGCTTCCAGATTTTCTATGTTTTCATCAACATCGGTGGCGTCATCGCTCCTTTCGTGGCACCCCTTATCCGCAAATGGTACCTGAAGACACAGGATCTGTTCTACAATGCCGACCTGCCTCGCCTCTGCCACAAATTCAACCAAGGCACCATGGAAGGCAACGATATGGCTAACCTCCTTGACCTCTCCAAAGTATCTGAATCCGGCTTGGCCGATTTCAGCACCAACTACCTTCAGGTATACAACACCGGCGTCCACATCTCGTTCATCGCCTCTGTCGCCGCCATGTTGCTCTCGCTCTGCATCTTCCTGGCCGTCAAGAACCGTCTGCCGAATCCTGTGAAGAAAGAGAAATCTGAAGTTCAAGACTACACTCAAGAAGAACGCCAGTCGATGGCCAAGGACATCAAACAGCGCATGCTGGCTCTCTATGCCGTCCTCGGTGTTGCTGTATTCTTCTGGTTCTCCTTCCACCAGAACGCCCAATCGCTCTCCATCTTTGCACGCGACTTTGTCGACACCAGCTCCATCGCACCCGAAATCCTCCAGTGCATCAACCCGTTCTTTGTGATTGTGCTCACACCTATCATCATGTGGATTTTCGCTTCCATTGCCCGCAAGAAAGGTCATGACGTGTCGACACCGCGCAAGATCGCTCTCGGTATGTTCATCGCCGCTTGCGCCTACATCTTCCTCATTGTGATTGCAGTAGTGAACAACTATCCTTCAGGCGACGCATTCAAAGGCCTCGAAGAGGGTGTGAAAGCCAGCATGAAATGCGGTCCCAGCGTCCTCATCGTGACCTATTTCTTCCTCACCGTTGCCGAATTGCTCATTTCGCCGCTCGGACTCTCGTTTGTGACGAAGATTGCTCCTCGCCACATGGTGGGTCTCTGCCAGGGTCTGTGGCTCTCCGCCACCGCCATCGGCAACCTGTTCATCTTCCTTGGTGTGACGATGCTCAACAAATTCCCGCACCAGTGGATGACTTGGGGCGTTTTCGCACTCTTCTGCCTGCTTTCGATGGCCGTTATGCTCGGCATGCTCAAATGGCTTGAGCGCATCACTTCCGACGCACCGGCAGAGAAATAACGAAGACTATTCATCACAATCATAAGAGAAGGGGCCTCTCTCACGGGAAGCCCCTTCTTTAATTGACAGAAGGAATGCTTATCTATTATTACAGAAACGCCGACCGGCTCGACATCGAGACCCTCGACAACCTCGTGGCCGCGATGCCGCAACAGCAGCGTGACATCGTGGCACACTACAAAACGCACCGGCAGCGATGCGAGCAGGCTATAGCCTACGCCATGCTCTGCCACGCCTTGCAGCACGGCCAAAACCAAATCAACGGAATCCAGACAACCATAAAACAATTCCCGCTCTGCGACCTCCGGTTACCATACGCCGAATATCCCCTTTGGGCTTTTGGCGAACATGGCAAGCCCTATCTGACCAGCCACGAGGGGGTCTTTTTCAATATCAGCCATTGCAAAGAGGCCGTTGCCCTCGCCGTGAGCGACAGGGAGGTAGGCGTGGACGTGGAAGGGCGGCGCCGGTTCAGCGACAACCTGCTGAAACGCTCCTTCAACGACGAAGAGCAGCACGCAGTGAAGCATAGCCAGGATCCCGAAATGGAGTTTGCCAAGATCTGGACCCGCAAAGAGGCCTGGTTCAAATACACCGGCACCGGCATCATGATAGAGCATCTGAAAACGGTGGAAGATGACGCCGCAGCAGCCGACTGCGTCATCAGCACATTCCCCGTCACCGCCACCAACGAAGGCGACATCGCGTCCCCTGTCATCGCCATCAACGAAGGCGATAGCGCTTCCCCCGCCACCGACGAAGGCGACAGCGCTTCCCCCGCCGTCAACAAAGGCGACAGCACCTTCTGGCTCTCAATAGCAGAAAAGCGACGACAGTAGTCGAGACATTCCGTCAAAAAAAGTCTCTCGGCTTTCCGCTTGGACCCCGAGATATGTTCCACGAAAGTCTTTCAACACGCCTCAACGGTAGACAACATCACCGTAATCAGCGGCGTGAACGCCGACAGCTACAAAGAATAGACGGTATAGTCTTCCGAGTTGTACTGTACCGGCAACGGCAGCTCGACATCGCTGCCGAAGACTTTCTTCATCACAAGAATATACCGGCATCCTCGCCGTTTCAACTCCTCTCGATAGTTGTCGTCCAGCAGCTGCTCATTGGTCGCCACCCACCCCTTGCGATGAGTGAAATAGACCACAGTAGGATCCTGTCCGCTGTTGACACATATAAGATCCGTCCTGTCGGAAAACCGGTCAAACGTACTTTCAAGTGCCACAACAGGCTGACGGACATCCTTGATAACAAACTGGCTGTGACTGTTGAGGACATTCTCGAGCGCCACAGCAGTCAGCAGCACCACCCGCCAACACCTCTTCTTGATGACCGACAGGCCATAGCCTGCTATCAGCGCCATTACCGGAACGAACGGTATGACGTAATAGTCGTGCTTGTAAAAAGTCTCGCCGGAGCTGAACATCACAACAAGGAATGACACAAAAGCCAATCCCAGAATGCGTAGCATCAACCTCTGGCGGTGGGCGATGGCAGCCACGAGTCCTCCGACAAAAATGACGAAGCCCACATACTTGAGGGCATTGTTGTAGAAACGTGAAAGGGTGCGACCCAGATGATGCCATATTTCGCTGATGCCCTGTGCAAACCCCTCGCCCATAAAGAAATGCCACAAGCCGTAGTGGTCGACAAGAAATGGCACCCATACGAAATACCACCATACTATAGGTATCAGGACACCGGCTGAAGCAACGGCGAACCATATCTTGCGGCGAATTGGAACACCACCGTCAAGAAAAGGGAGCAGGAGCACCACCAATATGTAGCCCGATGGCAGCTTGGAAAGAACTCCTGCCATCGTCAACACCACATACGCAACAAGGCTCCCCACACGACCCCTTTCGTGCAGAAGATAGTCAGTGCCATAGTATAGGCCCATGATAACCAACGACATTGAAAAAGTATCGGGCATTATTTTCCGGGCAAAAGGGAACCATAGCGAGACACTCAATATCAGCGTTGAACAAAATGCGCTACGCTCACCGAAATGGGGTTTCAGAAGGCGGAAGAAGTACCAGCATCCTAAGCTGGTCACGACAAGGTTTATAGCCCGTCCATACCAGTCGTGAAAGCCGAAGAGTAACGAAACCAAATAAATAAGCCAGTTCAACAGAGGGAACTCCATCCCCGTTATTCCTGTCAAGTCGCCGCCGATGTCTATCCTCGGGAAAAAGATGTTGGAATCAATCTCATAAAAATTGCGTGCCGCCATAGCAACCGTCGTCTGCCTCCAGGAATGCGACACCTCGATTGGAGGGTTGGTAATTCCGTACAGCCGCAACAAAGCAAAAATCACTATCCAAAAGCGAATATCGCCAACCAATTTTCGCATGAACTTTTTGATTATCATTGTCTTTTTTGCGTTTTGAGAGTTGGTTCCCCGTTTCGAGTGGTGCTGGGCGGAGTCGTGGTATGCCGTCGGCTCGGCCGACAACCGCCGTCCTAACGGAGGTGAGACTCAGAGTGTGGGGAAAAGGGAAGAGGCTCTTTTTGGGAGCCTCTTCCCTCGAGTGGAGCTGGGCGGAGTCGAACCGCCGTCCAAACAAGCGACTGATGTGCTTTCTACATGCTTATTCCGTGGTTGATTGTCGGGGCGACTCCGGACGCGGACACCCAAGGCCGACCTTAGCCTCTAAAGATTCACTGGCACTGCGAGGCTTTATGCCAGCTATCCCGTCTTTGCGAGCACCTCCGGATCACACGCCGACGGTCAGGGCTTGTGGGAGATGTCTTGTCCCCACAACTGTTGCGGGGATTAAGCTAACCTACTGTGCTTCGGTTATGCAGCAAGAGCGTAGTTATTTTCGCCAATTAAATTTAGTGCATCGGTTTTCAAGGCTGCTGATGCGTGAGCCTGCATGCTTACAAATCCATCTCCTTGCTGTCAAAACCAGTCAGCCCCTTGATGACATGTAGCGTCGGTGGTGACAGGTGGATGCAACACCACCTCACACAAAAAAAGCTCTCGAAATGAGAGCTTCACTTTGTTTGGCGGTCCGGACGAGACTCGAACTCGCGACCCCATGCGTGACAGGCATGTATTCTAACCAAACTGAACTACCGAACCGTTTGCAATGTTTTAAAGACCTTTCCTTAATTGCGAGTGCAAAAGTACAACATTTTTTTATTCTGACAAATTTTTTTTTGATTATTTCGAAAAATAAAATATAAGATACTCATAATCAGTGGTAATATTTTTCATCCAAAAACACAGAAAACAGATACTTTTGCACCACAAAAACCATACAAAACACAAAAATCGTCACAAAACGACGCAATAAATATGATATAGTTCCGTATTTATATACAAAACAACGAAATAGACAAAAATGAAAGCCATCAAAAACATCATATTTGACCTGGGCGGAGTGGTGTACGACATTCGATACGAGAATGTTACAGAAGCCATAAAGCGTCATGGAGCCAAAGACCTGGGCACCTTCTACAGCAAAGACTACCAGACCGAGGAGATGGACCTTTTCGAGAAAGGCCTGATCAGCGTGGCCGACTACCGCAACCACATACGCGAAATCACCGGCCTGACGCTCAGCGACGCCGACGTCGACGACATTGTCAACGCCATATTGATAGACATACCCAAGGAGCGCGTGGACCTGCTGCTGAGGCTGAAAAGACGCTACGGCGTATATCTGTACAGCAACACCAACCAGATCAACTACGACTGCTTCACGCAACGGATGAAAGAGAAATATGGCTTCGACATCTTTGCCGAATGTTTCCATGCCGCCTATTTCTCGCATCAGATGCACCTTCGCAAGCCTTCCAAAGAAGGTTTCGAGATCATCATGAAGGAGCAAGGACTGAGCGGCGACGAAACCGTCTTCATTGACGACATCGAGAAAAACCTGGAAGGGGCACGACAGGCAGGACTACGGGGTTACCATCTGTCGGAAGGCAGCATCGTGGATCTTTTTGACGCCGACGGTAACCCCTGTGAAGCATTACAAAACAGCCACTAAGGGCTTGCAAACAAACCGTCAAAAACCCTTACTAACCATTCTGGCCAAGATTAGAACAAAAAAGGAGAAGGCATCAGGGCTCATTGTCGTCGGGATCGTAGAAACTAACCTTGATGCTATTGAGGATGTTAGTCCATCCACGATGGTCGTCTTTAATTTTCAGATTGAGCGATAGTTCATAGCTAATTTGAATGGATCCTGTTGTCGACCAGAACATATATTTGCCACTTTGGCGTAAGGAAGTCACGTCACTGCCTAAACGGTAGGGCTTTCCATTGATAGTGACAAAAACATTGGCATTGTCATAGGCCTGAATGCTGCCAATATTATTATCGGACGTCTCGATACGCATCACCTCATCGTCACCATTATAGAGCAGCAGATACCAACCTTTGTTCTCAACACGATTGTAAAGGCCGTCAACAGATTTGGGGATTTCTGAGACCGGCATCATTATTTTCAGCGGCCCGATGCCTTCAGCCGAAACCTCAAAGCCTTGCGCCACAACAGTTCCGACAAAAGACATTAACATCAATGTTAAAAGAATGAATTTGTGTTTCATAATATCACATATTTAAGAAATAAAAAAATGACATAAGATGGCCCACACCGACATGGGCGACATCCAAAGAACCTGATTATCGGATCATGCGATCCACTACCTCGCAGAGGCGCATGCTTGTTTGGTTGATCTGACCGCTGCCGTCGATAGAGACCAGCAGACCCGACACCTTATAGTAGTCGACCACAGGGCGCGTCTTGGCGTCATACTCTTCGAGACGGTGACGGATGATGTCCTCGTTGGCGTCGTCGCTACGGTTGGATATAGCGGCGCGTTCGTGGATGCGACGCACCAGTTCCTCCTGCGGCGCGTCGATAGAGATGACACAGCTGAGGCGCCGGCGGTGCTGGGCGAGGAGAAAGTCGAGGGCTTGCGCCTGCTGGACGGTACGAGGGAAGCCGTCGAAGATAACCCCTTTGGTGGTGGCCGACAGTGCCTTGTCGATCAAGCCGATGACCACATCGTCGCCTACGAGGTCGCCCTTGTCCATCAGCGACTTCACCCTGAGGCCTAAAGGAGTGCCCTCCGCCACCTCTTGGCGGAGCATCTCGCCCGTGGAGAAGTGTTCCAGATCGTATTTTTCGGCCAAAAGCAGCGCATGAGTACCTTTTCCCACACCGGGAGCACCAAAGAGAACAATATTTTTCATAGAAGAGACATTTTGAATAAACATTTGAACTTCGAGCGACCAACAGAGGAACACACCGCAGGAGAAGGCGCTCTAAAAGACTGTACAACAAAAAAGAGACCAAAGCAAGATGTGGCAGACGGCGACGGGGGCAAAGAAAGCGAAAGCGAGACAGAATGACACACAAAAAGAAAAGGATGCCAAAGTGACATCCTTTTCTTTATAAGTGGAGCTAGTAAAAATTACATAGCGTTGACCTGCTTCATAAGTTTAGACTTGAGGTTGGAGGCTTTGTTCTTGTGGATAACAGAACGTTTGGCAAGCTTGTCGATGATAGAGATCATCTTGGGGAGCTTTTCGGTAGCCACAGCCTTGTCTTCGAGAGCTCTGAAATCACGCAGAGCATTACGCATGGTTTTTGCGTAATATCTGTTCTCAACTCTTCTTTTCTCAGTGGAGCGGATTCTTTTTTTTGCTGACTTGTGATGTGCCATATTCTTTTAAACTTCTATTTTATTTTTTGTACTCCGTGCGGGATTCGAACCCGCGATTTTGAGAATGAAAATCTCACGTCCTG
>CAMNKG010000039.1 GCA_946542135.1 uncultured Bacteroidales bacterium | reverse complement strand
GGCGTGCGGCTGTGGGGACGGAAAGGAGCCCCGGCAGCCATACCCAGCACGTCGGGCATGATGCTGCCGCTGAGCGGATGCCAGTCCTGGCCCACAAGCAGCTCATGGTTCAAGCCGTGCGCATCTTTGTGGCGAAAGGAGACGTAAGCCAGTCTGAGACGCAGCACGGTGTTGGTGGTGCCGAAGCCGGCGAAGTCGCCTTCCAGCCTTCCCGCCAGGCTCCATTGTCCGAGCTGACCGCCCTCGAGGGCGACACCGAAACGGCTGCTGAGCGCCAGCAGGTGAGCCTCGGGGACGGCATTGCGGTCGAAGCGTTCGTCGTCGCCATAGGTCTGCGCCTGCGTCTCGGTCATGTTCCAGTCCTCGTCGTAGGGTATCATCAGATACTCACCGCCGCAGACGGTGAGCATGCGACGACTGTCGTAATTGAAATAGTTGCGCACGAAGCCGTAGGGTTTGATATGCGCTTTGGATTCCTTGTGGAGGATGACGCTGGTGGATTTCACCTTAGAGGTGTCGTTCTGAGCCGAAGCAAAAGGCAGCGACAAGAACATTGCCGCTGCCATAATCATCATGTTTTTCATGCCATCAGTACTAATAGTTGTGCCGAGAAGATGCGTAGGAACATGGTCAGCGGGTAGACCGTGGCGTATCCCATATTGGGCAGCTTGCAGCCTTCGGGAGCCATATTGTTGGCGAAGGCCAGCGTCGGGGGGTCGGTATGGGCACCGCCGATGAAGCCCATGAGGGTGTAATAGTTGAGTTTGAGCACCAGACGGCCAAAGAGGGCAACGACCAGCGGGGGCACCACGGTGATGATGAAACCATAGAGGATCCACATGTAGCCGCCAGCCTGGATAGTGCTGATAAAGCTGGATCCAGCGCCGAGGCCGACGCCAGCAAGGAAGAGGGCTATGCCCACTTCGCGGAGCATCCAGACACCGTGGCTTTCAGTAAATTCCGTAGTAAACCAGCCTTTCTTGACGCCGAGCCAGCTGCCAATGAGAGCCACCACGAGGGGACCGCCGGCGAGACCCAGCTTGACGGGCGCTGACATTCCCACAGAGATAGGAATGCTGCCGAGCACGATGCCGAGGGCGATGATAACGAAGATGGGGATGAGGTTGACCTTGTGGCGCTGGGCAAGAGAAGTAGGCTGCTTGTCACGATTAGACTCCAAATTGTCGGCCACGGTAGGCTCTTTCTGAAGGTCGATGCGGCAGAGGGGGCGCAACACGATACAGGTGAGGATCATGCCCACCACAGCCAACGGATAGGCCACAGCATAGCCGTTGGCGAGGCGGTCGGCCACATCGGCCATGCCGAGGTCGCGCACCGCCTGTTGTGCAGCCGAGAGGCCCGGGGTGTTGGTGACGGCACCGGTGTAGACGCCAGCCATGTCGAAGAGGCTGTCGCCGGTGGATTTGGCGACGATAATGGTGATGACGACGCCGAGGGCGACGTTGACGATAGCCATGAGATTCATGGCCATGCCGCCTTTCTTGAAGCTCTTGAAGAAACCGGGACCCACTTGAAGTCCTACGGCTGTGACGAAGAGGATGAGGCCAAACTCCTTGATGATGTGGAGCATCTCGTGGTTGCAGGAGATGCCCAAGGCACTGAGGATGATGCCGACAAAGAGCACCCAAGTGATGCCGAGGGAGATGCCTTTGAATTTGAACTTGCCGAGCAGCAGGCCGGCAAAGATGGAGAGAGAGAGCATGAGGACGGTGGTGCCGACACCGCCGTCGGTAAGCAATTTAGTGAACCATTCCATTACGATAAACTATAAAAATGAATGTTGGAAGTTGAAAATGATGTAAAAAAAGGAATGTTGAATTCCTGACAGGAGACCTGCCTGGAATTCAACATTCATGTTAAGGCGTTGGCAATTAGTCGCCCAGCGTGGCAACCATGACAGCCTTGATGGTGTGCATACGGTTCTCGGCTTCGTCGAAGACGATGCTGTTCTCGCTCTCGAAGACCTCTTCGGTGACCTCGATGCCGTTGAGACCGAATTTCTCGTGGACGTCGCGGCCAGCCTTGGTCTCAAGGTTGTGGTAAGCGGGGAGGCAGTGCATGAATTTGCATTTGGGGTTGCCGGTTTTCTTCATCAGTTCGGCGTTGACCTGGTAGGGCATCAGCATCTTGATGCGCTCTTTCCAAACGCTGTCGGGTTCGCCCATCGACACCCAGATGTCGGTGTAGATGAAATCGAGGCCCTTCACGCCCTTCTCGACGTCGTCGGTGACGGTGAGCTTGGCGCCGGTTTCCTTGGCGATCTCCTGGCATTTCTTGACGAGGTCCTTAGCAGGCTGCAGTTTCTTGGGGGCGATGATGCGGATATCCATACCCATCTTCACACCACCAACCATCAGGCTGTTACCCATGTTGTAGCGGGCATCGCCAATGTAGGCGAACTTCACCTGGTTGAGGGGCTTGTCGGTATGCTCCTGGATGGTGAGGAAGTCGGCGAGGATCTGAGTGGGGTGAGCCTCAGCGGTAAGACCGTTCCAGACGGGAACACCGGCGTAAGCAGCCAGTTCCTCGACGGTGGCCTGGTCGAAGCCGCGGTATTCGATGCCGTCGAACATGCGACCCAGCACGCGGGCGGTGTCCTTCATGCTCTCTTTGATACCGATCTGGCTACCCGTGGGGCCGAGATAGGTGACGTGGGCACCCTGGTCCTTGGCACCAACCTCGAAGGCGCAGCGAGTGCGGGTGGAGGTCTTCTCGAAAATCAGGGCAATGTTCTTGCCTTTCAGGTGTTGTTGCTCTGTTCCAGCATATTTGGCGCGTTTCAGGTCGCGAGCCAGGTCGAGCAGAAAATTGAGTTCCTTGGGACTGAAGTCTAAGATCTTCAGAAAATTGCGGTTTCTTAAATTGTAAGCCATAATATTTAATTTTGAATTTCGAATTTCGAATTTTGAATTTTAATCCTTTTGAATTTTGAATTTTGAATTTTAATCCTTTTGAATTTCGAATTTTGAATTTTAATCCTTTTGAATTTCGAATTTTGAATATTAATCCTTTTGAATTTTGAATTTCGAATTTTGATAATTTTGAATTATGAATTTTGAATGGATGCTTTCCTGTTGCGAATGACCGTTACCAAAATCTTTATTATTTCTTCTGTTTGATAATTCAATTTAGCATACATCTCATTATCAATATATCCTGATTCTGAAAGCAGCTCCAACCAATACTGTGTCTCCTCTGCCTCCTTTAAGGCTATTGACCATTTACTAATCAGATCAGCATCACTTTGCGGACGTTTGCCTTCTCTTATATTTGCCCCAACACTTGTTCCACTGCGTAAAATCTGGTTTGACAATGTATATTCTTTATTTTCAACCAAAAATTTATTCAATTGAATGATATCCAAAGCCAACCTTTTACTTTTTGTATACAGTGGATTTTCCATTTCAAAATTCACAATTCTAAATTAGGATTGTTCGACTAACGAACAATCCTCGTGCCGCAGTGGGGGTTGTTGAGCTGGCCGGCTTCGGTGATGATGCACTCCTTGCCGCCGTTCTCGACAAACATGATAGCCGCGCGGACCTTGGGAGCCATGGAGCCTTCGGCGAACTGGCCCTCTTCGAGGTATTTCTTGGCCTGGGCGATGGTGATGGTGTCGAGGGCCTGCTCGTTTTCCTTGCGGAAATTGATGTAGACCTTGGGCACGTCGGTGAGGATGTAGAACTCGTCGGCGCCGATCTGCACGGCACACAGAGCGCTGGCGAGGTCCTTGTCGATGACAGCCTCGACACCCGTGACGCGGTCGCTTTCCTCGACCACCGGGATGCCGCCGCCGCCAACGGTGACGACAATGTTGCCCTGCTTGGCCAGCTGCTCAACAATCTTGATGTTGTTGATACGCACAGGTTTGGGCGATGCCACTACCTTGCGCCAGCCGTTGCCCTTGGGGTCTTCCTTGTATTTGGCACCCGTCTCGGCAGCAAACTGTTCGGCCTGCTCCTTGGTGTAGTAGGGTCCGACGGGCTTGGTGGGATTCTGGAACATCGGGTCGAGCTTGTTGACAGCCACCTGGGTGACCAACGTCACCACGTTGCGCTGAATATCGTTGCGGGCCATCACGTTGCGCAGACCCATCTCAATCATATAGGCAATAGAGCCCTGCGTTTCGGCCACGCAGAAATCCATCGGCATCGCCTCGATGCCCTTGGCGCGGCCAGCCTCATGCTGCAACATGACGTTGCCCACCTGAGGACCGTTGCCATGGCCGATGACCACGTTATAGTTACGTTTAAGGAGATTGCACAGACTCTCGCAAGTCTGCTCGACGTTCTCAAGTTGTTCTTTGTAAGTACCTTTTTGGCCGCTGCGCAGCAATGCGTTGCCACCAAAAGCGACTACTGCAAGTTTCTTCATTTATACTATATTTATTTTGTATTCAACATAATAGAACCTTTAGCCATTACTAAAAGGAACTGCAAAGATACAAAAAAGTTGAAATAAACAATAAATCAATGCAAATAATATTAATGATAGCGATGATACGCTGGCAGCGAGGCCGACACGGGTGGCCATGAGGCATCAGAAGTCGAAGCCCAGGGTCAGGAAATAAGAGAGGCGACTGAAGCGGCCGTCGAGGATGCAGATATTGTAGCCTGCTGGATGGCCGGAGTAGGTGGTGAGGTCGCTCGGGTTGCCTGTCGTAGCGAGCGCTTGCTTGAACTGCATACCCGCGCCGGCAAAGACGGTCTGTGTCAAGTAATACCTCGCCGAGAGGCGGCCGTAGAGGCTGAAGTCGATGTCGACGCCGAATTCGGTGTCGTTTTCATCATAGATGTCGTGCCACTCGTTGACGGCATTGTCAGGGTAGACCCGACCCGTAACCAAGTGCACCGCTTCGGCGCGGTGCTGGCGGGCGAACTGCAGCTCGGCGCCGATGCCGGCACCGATGCCCAGCACCAGACGGTCGATGGGACGGTATTCGAACTCATAGCCCATACCGATAAACAGCGCCTGGTTTTTCTTGCCCACGCGATAGAGGTAGTTGTTGGTGACATTCAGCGACTGGGGTGTGAAATTGGCCATCCACTCGTAGGTGCTGTACTGGAAGGTGAAGCCGAAGCCATGCGCAATGCCGGCATCAGACTCTCTGCCGACCTGCAGCACCATCATCGCGGTAGGGGCGATGTTGAAATCGACCGATTCGGGCTTGATGCGAGGGCTATAGCTCGCCATCTGGCCGACACCGATGAGAGCCTCGGGCGTGCCGAAGGTGGAGATGCCACCAAAGTTGAACCAAATCTTATTGCCACCGCTGCCCGAGGACATCGTAGAATAGAACTGGGCATTTGCTGCCGTTGCCGAAAGGAGCACGACGAGGAGAAGAATACTTTTTTTCATGACTATGAGATTTTTAGTTTGTTTATTTTTTGATTGTTTGGATTATCAGCAAGCAAGAGGCAAGCATGGGAGGCCGGCGGTTGACTAATACCATATTCTGGTATGGTGGCCGTTGCCGGTGGGGACCCAGTGCGGGCGGGGTTGAGGGGTGCTTGGGTTGGGGGCGATGACGTTCACATCGCTGTTTTCGTTGTTATTGTTTTTTTCCATTCTGAATTTCTGACGGCGACGGGCCTCCTGTATCTTCTTTTCCCTGAGGGTCTGTTTGCTGTTGTCTTCGTTGATTTTGATGTCTTTGTCTTTCATCAGGGGGCGTTCGGGATAGTCGGGGGTGAGATGAGGCAGGTCCGAGCTGTCGGTTGCTGCATCGTGCGTCATGACAGGTAGGTCGGACAGCAGTCCGTCGGGGGCTGCGGAGCTTGGTGCGAGATGCTGTGGGCGTTCGGCGCTGTCGGCGGCAGCCTGGGGGTTCTGTGTTGCGGGCTGTTCGGCCAGCAGCACCTCGTCGGCCATAGGCAGCAGCGGCACGGGCTGCAGCGAGTCGGGGCGCGACGTGGTGGCGTGAGTGCTGTCGGCGGCGGGGCCGGCAGGGGTGGCAGGCTGCGAGGGGCGGTCGGCCATAGTGGGTGCGTCGGGCTGTCGTAAAAGCAGCCAGCCCATAGCGCCGGCGCTCACCATAAGGAGCACGGCGGCGGCATAGCGTATCCAGCGCGAACGCTGGTGGCGTTTCGCCGGCGCAAAAGCCACGCGGCGAGGGGCGCTGTCGGATGCCGCGGCAGGCTCGCGGTTTATCAGCGCCAGCAGTTCGTCCTCTGACGGCAGCGGCACCTTGTCAATCTCCTGGCCAAAGCGACGGTACATTGTTTTTAAATCATTCCTTTTGTTCATAGCTTACCTCCATGTGTTTCGCGTTTCATCATCTTCCTTAGTCTCATCTTTAATCGTGTTAGCCTGACAGCCACAGTGCCAACCTTGAGGTCCAACACCTGGGCAATCTCGTCGTTTTTAAAGCCTTCCATCCACATCACGAAAAGGTCGCGATCCTGCGGCGGAAGTTTCGACAGCGCCTCGCGGAGTTCGTCGAGCAGCGCATTGTCGGCGCTGTCGGCAGCGGGTTCGTTGATGTCCTCAAGCGAGACGACACAGTCGCCGTCTTTATGTTGGCGCATGAGGTTTATCATCGTGTAGCGGCACACAGCATATATCCATGTCGAGATTTTGCTCTCACCCCTGTAGCTATCGTAGGCTTTCCACAAGGCGCACACAGCCTCCTGATAACGGTCTTGAAGGTCGCCCCAGCGACAGCTGGAGTACATCGAGCAAACCTTCAAGATCAGCCGCTCGTGGGTCTTGACAAGTGAGACAAACTCATGCTGTTTTTCGTGTTCTGTCATGATTGACCGTCGATTACAATCTTCTTTATTAACTCATTACTTTAATTATTATTGTGTTTTTTTCGCGCTTTTGATTTCTTTTTCATGCCCCATATGTAACAGAAAAACGAAAAAAATTACAGAAGACGAAAAAAAAAATCAATTTTTTTTATCGCAACTGTAAATTTTCCCGAAAAAAACACACATATATGTCAGAAAAAACGTAAATTTGCAAATCACCATTGAAAGGACAAATCCTCAAAAACGCTTTCTAATATGATAAAGATGAAACATTTACTATTTTTTACAATTCTCATCTCATTCTGTTTTACGCTCGAGGCACAACAAAACAACAAATGGATGACGCCGGTCGACCTGAACCACTTCGACGGTCTGAAATCGGAAGGTCCCACCCCCATGGACCTGCGACTGAGCCTTGACCAGCTCTACACCCTCGACAAACAGCGCGTTCGCGACTACGCCGACGGCAAGCTGCCCAACAGCGACAAGGTGCTCAGGGCCTCATACCACATCAACAAGCTGATGACCTCGGGGCGCATCCTGTATGGCGACCCCGTCACGCGGCTGATAGAGCGCATCGCCGACACCCTGTTGGCCGATTACCCCCAGCTGCGCAGCGAGTTGCGTTTCTACACCATCAAATCGCCCGAAGTCAACGCTTTCGCCACAGGTCAGGGCATGGTGTTCGTATGCACCGGTCTGGTGGCGCAGGTTGAGGACGAGGCCCAGCTGGCTTTCGTCATCAGCCACGAAATCATCCACTACCTTCGCAAACACTCGCTCGAAACCATCACACGCCGCAAGCACGACAGCGACGACATCGATGCAGAGACCCAGGAGATGCGCGACTTCATCAAATACCACAACCGCTCACATCAGATGGAGAACGAAGCCGACAGCCTCGGACTGACGCTTTTCTACCTCGACAGCCCCTACGACAAAGGCGTCGCCGAGGGTTTCTTCGACGTGCTGCAATACGGCTACCTGCCTTTCGACGAGATACCCTTCGACACCACCTACTTCAACACCCCCTACTACAAGATGCCACGCGAGTGCTTCCTGGATTCGCTGGCGCCCATCACGGCGCGCGACGACTACGACGACTCGCTGAGCACGCACCCCAACATCCTGAAGCGGCGCACGCTCACCGCCTCAGTGGTCGGCGACCGCAAGGGCGGCGCACGTTTCGTCATGTCGTCGCCTGCCGAATTCGAGGCCATACGCAACCTGGCGCGCCTGGAATGCGTGCGCCAGGACCTCATCCACGCCGAATATGCCCGCGCCTTCTACGACTGCTACCTCCTGCAGCGCCTGCTGCCCGACAACGACTACGTCGAGCGCGCCCTCTGCCAGGCGCTCTACGGGCTCTCCAAGCACAAAACCTATGCCAACAACAGCAGCGCTGTGGGCAACTACAAGGACTTTGAGGGCGAAGTGCAGCAAAGCTACTATTTCTTCCGCCAAGTGAAACGCGAAGACCTGGCCCTCATCACCGCGCGGCGCCTATGGCGCAGCCACCAGCGTCATCCCGACGATGAGCAGATAGCCGCGATGTGCGCCGACATCTTCGCCGACCTCTACGAAAAATACGGCTTCACGCCCTCCTATTTCGCCACCACCTATGAGGCGTCCCAGCCCGACACGACATCGGCCAACGCTTCCAAATACCAACGCCTCAAGCAGAAGAAAAACAAGCAGAACGCCACAACCGACAAACGCACTTTGGCTTTCACCGACATGCTGCAGGACGACCCCGCCTTCGGCACATACCTTGAAAGCCATCTTCGCAACCACGAGACCGCCGAAAGCACCCTGCGCCCCAACCAGAAGCAGCTTATCTACAATCCCCGCTATTTCGTGGCCTCCAGCATGCCCTTCCAAGTCAAATACCGCCAATCGGACCGCCAGGAGCACCGCCTCTGCAACCAGATAGCGCAAGCCGCCGCCGCCAACGGCATTCGCTCGGAGAACTTCTCGGACCAGAGCCTTCAGAACACGCTTACCGCCGAACGCTACAACCAGTTTGTCGACATCGTGGAGTGGGTCAACGAATACTGGAACACCGAAGGCGACTTCGACATGCTCAACAGCATGCAGCCAGCCATGGATCGCATCAGCAGCCAATACGACGTGCAGAGCATCAACATGACCCGCGTGCTCAACCTCGAGCAGCTGGGCCACGGCTTTAAGAGCGCCAGCCTGTACCTGATGTTCATCCCGCCACTGATACCCACGATCTTCGAGAACATGCTCTCCTCATCGGAAGCCACCGTGGTCCACACCGTGCAAATCGACGCCCTCACAGGCCACACCATCAAGAAGAGCACCTCGACCATCAACTACGCCGACGAGAAAGCCCGCGTCACCAACACCCTCTACGACCACTTCCGCACCGCCATCGACAGCACCCGCACAACCCCCGGATTCATGGGGTCGCACTTCATCATCAGCGCCGCACCCACCTTGGGAATCACCACACAGGCCAAAGCCAGCGGCTCGATGTCCAGCAACCTGTCGTTCAATGTCGGAGCCCAGCTCAGCGCCGCCGCCGTCGTAAGCCGCAGCAAGATGATTGAGCTCAGCGCCGGCTATCTTCCCCTGCAATACAACGAAAACGTCAAGAGCAGCCTGTTCAGCGCTTTCCTCAACTACAGGATGATGTCCAAGAAACAGCCCGCCCCCCTGGGACGCTCTGCAGCCTTCGGACTTGGCCTGGGCGACTACAGACTGGCCGACGATGTCGACGGACTGGAGCGCGACAACCTCTTCCTCGGCGTCCATTTCGACATCAGCCGCAACTATGTCGTGGCTCCTCACATCGCATTGGGTTACAGCCTGCTCTACAACGTTTTCATCGACAAACACATCTTCGCCGACGACGTCAGCCTGTCCATCCTCGCGTCCAGCATTCTCCGCATCGGACTCACGCTCTCCTTCATTCCTTGACAATCAATACACCTTTAAACCAACGCTTAACACATAAAAGCCATGAAAAAGCTCCTCTTCCTGGCCCTGCTTTTCGCAGGCAGCCTCTCGGCCCAGCAATGGAACCTCACCCTGGGCAACGAATCGAAAGAACTCAAAATGAAACGCAACGATGTGCAGCATCTCCTCTACATCGGAGGCAACAGCCAACAATTCTATCTGTTGCGCCATGACGCGAAAGAAGACTATGACTATCTCGTCGCCTACAATTTCAACCTCGAGGAGCAGCACCGCGTCCGCATCGAGAGCGGCAAGCACATCAGCTATGTCGGCGGCTTCCTCAACGGCGACGTCGTCAGCCTCATGGGCTTCACCCAGCAGGGCAACAGTTTCAAGGCCTTCCGCGAACGCTACGACGCCGCCACGCTGAAAAGCACCGAAGGACGCACCGAGCTCTACAACCTCAACCACCGCGACGCCGGCAAGCTCTCCACCACCATGCGCTCCTCGCAGTCGGGCGAATGGCTCGCCGCCTTCTATGTGCTACCCACCAACAACGATGCCGAAGCACGTGTGAGCCTCTACGACACCGAACTCGACGAGATGTGGAACATGGACGTCACCCTCTCGGCCCTCGACGACTACTACGTCAGCGACAGCGGCGAGGTAATCCTCGCCGTCTTTTACAACGCCACCAAAGACCAGGACGGCAGCCTCACATTCACCGTCCTCGATGGCGAACGCGAGCAGAGCTACACCACCGGCGACATCGCCGACAGCATCTACTCGATCGACATCGTCAAATGCTCCGGCGACATCATCTACTGCACCGGACTGCTGCGCGGCGAGCGTCAGGACAACAAAGACGATTGGGTCTCCGGGTTCTTCTCGCTGGCCTATGACCGCAAAAGCAAGACACTCAGCCACTACGAGAAGCATCTTTTCTCCAAAACCGACATCTGCCGGCTTTGCAACGTCGGCGAACGTGCCTCGCTCCCAAAGCTCAGCGTCGACAAGATGTCCTTTGCCGCCTCACGTGCCTTGAGCAACGGCTCGTTGGTGGTGTATGAACGGTTCTACAATCTCTATGTCAACGGCGCCTACATGCAGTCGGAACGCGGAGGCCTGCTCTGTCTCCGCATCGACGACCAAGGACATATCACGGCTTCCAACATCACACGTCGCCAGCTCAACTACTACAACGAGCTGCGCGGCAGCGCTTTCACCACCATAGTGGAAAGCCAGGGCGTCCCCTACATCGCCACCATCGACAACGCCAAGAACAGCGACGCCCAGATCAGCCGTCCCTTCAAGTCTGCCGACGCCGCGCGATCCTCCAGCTCGCTGTTGATGCTCCATTTCGGCGACAACGGCGACTTCCAGCGCCAATACCTGCAGCGGCCCTCGAGC
Organism: uncultured Bacteroidales bacterium; assembly: GCA_946542135.1. Lineage (GTDB taxonomy): Bacteria > Bacteroidota > Bacteroidia > Bacteroidales > P3 > Colimorpha. The sequence goes on along the minus strand of CAMNKG010000039.1, from coordinate 2,637 downwards.
TGCATCAACCTCAGCCGACCGGTCCTGCTCGACGACGGCAGCTACCTGATGCTTTTCGGCAGCGACTTCAACTCGTTCGCCGGCAAGCTGAAACTTGCCCGCTAAGCCATACCCCACGACACCAATCCAAAAAGAGGAAGACCTGCAGCTTTCCAGCCACAGGTCTTCCTCTTTTTTAGGGGTCAACCGCCAGTTATCCTTTTTTCGGGTAATAGAGCGGCTGATGGTGTAGCGTCAGTGCTTAGTTCTGCAGTTTGTTGTCCGAACCCAACACGTTGACAATCTTGTGGATATACATTTTCTTCATGCTTTCGCGAGCCGGTTTTAGATACTGGCGCGGGTCGAAATGGTCGGGATGTTCGGCCAAGTGTTTGCGGATGGCGGCGGTCATGGCCAGACGGCTGTCGCTGTCGATGTTGATTTTGCAGACGGCGCTCTTGGCGGCCTCGCGCAGCTGCTCTTCGGGGATACCCACAGCGGCCTTCAGAGCGCCGCCGTAGGCGTTGATGGTGTCAACCTCGTCCTGCGGCACCGAGCTGGAACCGTGGAGCACGATGGGGAAGCCAGGCAGCTTTTTCTCGACGGCGTGGAGCACATCGAAAGCCAGCGGAGGAGGCACCAGGCGGCCCGTCTGCGGGTCGACGGTGCACTGTTCGGGTTTGAACTTGTAGGCGCCGTGGCTCGTTCCGATGCTGATAGCCAAGCTGTCGCAGCCGGTGCGGGTGGCGAAGTCGATCACCTCTTCCGGCTTGGTGTAGTGGCTAACTTCGGAGGCCACCTCGTCTTCGACGCCGGCCAGCACGCCGAGTTCGCACTCGACGGTGACGTCGTACTTGTGGGCATATTCCACCACTTGGCGCGAGATTTTGATATTCTCTTCGTAAGGCAGGGCGCTGCCGTCATACATCACGCTGCTGAAGCCGCTGTCGATGCACGATTTGCAGGTCTCGAAGCTGTCGCCATGGTCCAGGTGCAGCACGATTTCGGGGTGTTCGCAGCCCAGTTCCTTGGCATAAGCCACAGCGCCCTCGGCCATATAGCGCAGCAAGGTGGGGTTAGCATATTCGCGAGCGCCCTTGCTGACCTGCAGGATGACGGGCGACTTGGTCTCCACGGCAGCCTGAATGATGGCCTGCATCTGTTCCATATTGTTGAAGTTGAAAGCGGGAATGGCGTAGCCGCCGTCCACAGCCTTGGCAAACATTTTGCGGGTGTTCACCAGCCCTATCGATTTGTAGTCTACCATGATATTTTGATTTTAAATTATTTATCACAACATCCTTTCTTGTAGCAGAAAAGCCGCACCATTACAGATTGCAAGCTCCGAAAGGCGCACAGCATTTCCGCAAGGAAAGGATTTGCAAAGATACACATAATTGGCGAACCGACAAAAAAAAACTCTTTTTTGCCAACTTTTTCATCCCCAAAAGTTGCATTTCTTAATGGAACTTAGGTATATCTTTGTAAGGCGTGCCGACAGCGTTTTCTGCACCTGCTTGCCATATTCTGCCCGCTGATTATACAGTACATCCTCCTTATGAGTTGCCTTACGGACAGGCCTATTCACTAAGCCACTGGGCGATATCGTATATCATAATTCCCTGATAATCGTATTTTTCGTGACGTGTATGCGCTATCAGTATTTTGGGGTAGGCATCGTTTATGCTCAGCAGCGGTGATACATGTATAATATCCTGTTTGTTAACCTTATAATTAATTTCGGTTTCAAAACTCCAATTTTTTTTATTTTTTGAAACCGAATGCAGAGATACAACAATTTATCATTCTGGGGAAAAAATACATTGTCGGACATCTTGCGTTGTATTTCGATACGCCCAATGGCCAAAGGGAGCTTGTTCGCTGTGTTTTTTTTGCATAGGTGCTCAAAGCCTGCAAGCAGGCAGGTTCACTTTAGCATAACGAGAATGTCAAAGGCTGCGAACACCAATGAAATCATAATATAAAGAAGTGAGCGACGATTCTTGCAATGGAGCCAAAAGACAACTCTTATATCATTGGGAAAGACAGATAACCGCCTGCCTTGTCAAGGACTTGTATTAGCACATCACACATTCAAGCATTTACATATTTCCACATCAAATCTGCTCAATGATATTCGGGTTGGTCAAAAATTGGAAAAGCCCTATTGTCAAAACACCGTTGTCGTCGTACATAGGAGGGAAATGTCCAGACACTATGAGTATTTGTCTTCTTTATCTCCTTCTTTTGCAGCCTCTTGCAGAATAGCTCATTCAACAGAAAAGACTTTCCACAACGCCTGATGCCTGTGACTATTTTCACCAACCTATTGCCACGTGCATTCATCAGCTGCTCAATATATTTCGGGCGTTCAATGGTCATCGCATTTCGATTTTATGGTTATACATCCATTTTTTCGAAATGCAATAGTATTGGAAAAATATTTTATAACGCCCCTGTCAGCCAGATTGCCGTCACCCCACGGCGGAATCTCGTGTATTTTCACTAACGCATTTACACGTTCTGCCTCGATAGAGGCCTTGTGGTATGCCTGCGAACCATAGGTCGCGAGCACAAATGAATCAAAGTTGACCCAGCGAGTCAGCTCCGCTGAATAAATCATATGTAGCGAGTCAGCACCGCTGAAATTAATCAAAT
>CAMNKG010000038.1 GCA_946542135.1 uncultured Bacteroidales bacterium | reverse complement strand
TCGTTAGACTCATGAAGACGACAGACCTCATTGATTCCTTTTCGGAATTTAAAGATTTCAAAAACATAGACCGTGAGACCTTGATGCATATCCTCGAGGAAGTGTTTCGCGCTGCCCTTGCCAAACGCTACGGCACCGACGACAACTTCGACATCATCATCAATATCGATAAAGGCGACTTGGAAATCTACCGCAACCGCCGCATCGTTGAAGACGGGCAACTGACTGACGACAAGCGTGAAATCGAGTACTCCGAAGCCATCAAGATAGAATCAGACTTTGAGGTGGGCGAAGACCTCTCCGAGCCGATACTACTCAGCGAATTCGGCCGCCGCGAGATTCTCGCCATACACCAGAACCTTGTCAGCAAGATCCAAGACTACGAGAAATCCCTCATCTTCCAGAAATACAAGGACAAAGTGGGCGAAATCGTCATCGGCGAAGTCTACCAGCCCTGGAACAAGGAGATCCTGGTTCTCGACGAAGAGAAGATAGAACTCGTGCTCCCGAAAAGCGAGCAGATTCCTGCCGACCGTTTCCGCAAAGGCGACACCGTTCGCGCCGTGGTACTGAAAGTAGAACTCAAGAACAACAACCCCGTCATCATCCTTTCCCGCACCTCGCCCATCTTCCTTGAGCGCCTGCTCGAAGCCGAAGTGCCTGAAATCTATGACGGTCTGATCACCATCCGCAACATAGTGCGCGTGCCGGGCGAACGCGCCAAGGTGGCTGTCGAATCCTACGACGACCGCATCGACCCCGTGGGTTCCTGCGTCGGCATGAAAGGCAACCGCATCCACGGCATAGTCCGCGAGCTTAAAAACGAGAACATCGATGTCATCAACTATTCCTCGCGCCCCGACCTTATGATCCGTCGTTCGCTAAGTCCGGCAGAAATCAGCAAGATCGTCATCAACGAGGAAACCAAATGCGCCGAAGTCTTCATGGAACCCGACCAGGTATCCCTGGCCATCGGCAAAGGCGGCCACAACATCAAGCTCGCCAGCAAGCTCTGCGGATATGAAATCGAAGTATACCGCAACAGCGACGAGGACCTTGACGACGTCGACCTCAAGGAGTTCGCCGACGAAATCGACCAGTGGATCATCGATGAGCTCATCAAGATTGGCTGCGACACAGCCAAAAGCGTCCTTGCGCTTCCCAAAGAGGAGCTTATCAACCGCACTGACCTCGAAGAAGAGACCATCGACCATGTCCTCGAAGTCCTCAAAGCAGAATTCGACGACTAAAACCGCCGCACGACACTATTCAAGGCATCGCAACCCAAGACCCTACAATAAAATAACAAACATCATCTACTACCCAGCTATACTGCCACCATCTTCCCGTAGCTCAGATCACACCGACACAGTTTTTTCAATTTAAAGAGAGGAGTGTACATGTCAGAAGAACCGAAAAACATCAGACTCAACAAAGCCGCCAAGGAGTTCAATGTCGGCATCCCCAACTTAGTGGAATACCTTGCCAAGAAAGGACACCAAGTTGAGGCAAACCCTAATGCCCGCATCACACCCGAGCAGTATGCTTTGTTGGCCACAGCCTTCCAATCGGAGCGTGTGGTCAAAGAAAACGCCGACCGCATTGAAATCAGTCCCACAAGCAGTGTTGTCATCGAGGCCACAAACCCCGCCGACGATGCGCACGATTTCTCTGACGAGGTCATTATCAAGAACTTCAACACTCCCAAAACCAAGATAACCTCCAAAGAGGATGTGGCGACCGCCACCGACGATGCAGAAGAGCAACTGCAAGCCGAGGAGCTTCCCACAGTTGCCGACGACAAGCCCGCCGAGCCCGAGTCTGCTCCCGAGCCGCAGCCGGAGCCCGAGCCCGAACCGGAACCTGAACCCGAGCCTGAACCTCCGGCTCCCAAATTCGAAACCAAGGTGATCCGTACCTCCGTGGCTGGTGCCAAAGAAGGCAAGAATTCCTTTGACGCCGAAGTGCGCATCGTTGACAAAATAGACCTGTCCGCTCTCAACACCAAGGTGCGTCCCGCCAAGCTCACGAAAGCCGAAAAAGAGGTCAATGCCAAAAAGAAAAAGGACAAAGAGACTCCGCGACCCAACAACAAAGCCAAAGGCGCTGAGGAAACGACGGCAGCGGCACAACCCGTAGCAGAGCCCCAGCCCGAGCCCACTACCGACCAGGCTCCCGCCAAGGCCCCCGAAAAAGAAATAGAATTCATACAGACACAATATCAGAAACTTGAAGGTCCCAAGGTCGTCTCCAAAATCGACCTCACGCAGTTTGAGTCCAAGCCCAAAAGCCGCGACGATGAGAAGCGCAAAAAGCGCAAACGCATCAAGAAAGAGGGCGTAAAGGTCGACGAGAAAGCCATCAACAACAAAGGCAACAACGACAACAAACCACAGGAAAAACCGAAGACGGCCAAAGACAAGAAAGCCGAGAAGAAAGAGCGCAAGGCAAAAGCCCTCGAGAAGAAGAAACCCGAAGTCGACGACGCCGAAATCGAGAAGCAAATCAAAGAGACCCTCGCCCGACTGAGCCCCATGGGCAAGTCCAAGACCTCCAAGCACAACCGCGAAAAGCGCCAGAAGGTGCACCAGCAGATTGAAGAGGAGCAGATGCGCGAGATGGAGAGCCAGAAGACCTTGCAGGTTACGGAATTCGTAACCGCCAACGAGCTGGCCACCATGATGAACGTCCCCGTGACGCAAATCATCTCCACGTGTATGTCTGTCGGCATATTTGTCAGCATCAACCAGCGCCTCGATGCTGAGACCATCCGTCTCATTGCCGACGAATTCGGATTCGAAATCAACTTTGCCAGCGCCGATGTCGTCGACACCCTCCATAAAATAGAGGAAGAAGACAGACCCGAAGACCTGGTCACGCGCAACCCCATCGTCACCGTCATGGGTCATGTGGACCACGGCAAAACCTCATTGCTCGACTATATCCGCAAAACCAATGTCATTGCCGGCGAGGCTGGCGGCATCACCCAGCACATCGGAGCCTACGAGGTGACCACCGCCGAGGGGCGCAAGATCACCTTCCTCGACACCCCCGGACACGAAGCGTTCACCGCCATGCGTGCTCGCGGAGCCAAGATGACCGACATTGCCATCATTGTCATCGCTGCCGACGACAAGATAATGCCCCAAACCGTAGAGGCCATCAACCACGCCCAAGCGGCTGGTGTCCCCATCGTATTCGCCATCAACAAGATAGACAAACCTGGTGCCGATCCCGACCGCATCAAGACCGAACTGGCCAATATGAACCTCCTCGTTGAAGAATGGGGCGGCAAATACCAAAGTCAGGACATTTCTGCCAAGAAAGGCATCAATGTTGACGAGCTCCTTGAAAAAGTCATCCTCCAGGCCGACATCATGGAACTGAAAGGCAACCCCCACAAGCGTGCCAAGGGTACCGTCATAGAGAGCTCACTCGACAAAGGACGCGGATACGTAGCCAAGATCCTCGTGCAGGACGGCTCGATCCACAAGGGCGACCCCGTGGTTGCCGGAGCCATCAGCGGTCGCGTCCGCGCCATGTACAACGAACGCAACCAGGAAGTCCTCACCGCCGGACCCTCACAGCCCGTCCTCCTTCTTGGCCTCAACGGTGCCTGCCAAGCAGGCGACACCTTCAATGTCACTGAGAATGAGAAAGAAGCCAAGGATATCGCAAACCGCCGCACGCAGCTGCAACGCGAACTGGGTCTGCGCACCCAGACGCACATGACCCTGGACGAGATAGGTCGTCGTATTGCCCTCGGCAACTTCAAGGAGCTCAACATCATCGTCAAAGGCGACGTCGACGGTTCCGTCGAAGCACTTTCCGACTCCCTCCTCAAGCTCTCGACCGATGAGGTACAGGTCAACGTCATCCACAAAGCCGTTGGACAGATCACCGAAAACGACGTCCTTCTTGCCGAATCCTCCGATGCCATCATCGTTGGTTTCCAGGTACGTCCCTCGGTAGGTGCTCGACGTATGGCCGAAACGGAGCATATAGACATACGGCTCTACTCCATCATCTACGACGCCATCAACGAGCTCAAAGACGCCATCGAGGGTATGCTTTCGCCTGAGAAGCAGGAGAAAATCACCGCCAACCTCGAAATCAAAGAGACCTTCAAGATCTCCAAGGTCGGCACCATTGCTGGCTGCATCTGCTTAGACGGCAAAATCAACCGACAAAGCAACGTCCGAGTCATACGCGACGGTATCGTCGTATACACCGGCAAACTGGCATCGCTCAAACGCTTCAAAGACGACGTCAAAGAAGTCGTCAGCGGCCAGGATTGCGGCCTGAACATAGAGAATTTCAACGATATCAAAGTGGGCGACATCGTCGAAGCCTACGAGATTATCGAAATCAAACGCAAGCTATAATGAATGAATTTGTGAACGCGTAACCATGCAAAATCACTAATTCATCCTGCCCCCTTAGTTCAACGGATAGAACGGAAGTTTCCTAAACTTTAAATGAGGGTTCGATTCCCCCAGGGGGTACAAAAAAAAATGACAAACGGAAACAACAAAGAAACATGCATAAAGAGCAGCACCCCATGCCGCTCTTTTTTCATAACAATTGCATCACACCGTCAAGAAAGACCCCTTGTGCCGAAAGGCAAAACGGTCTTTCACACAAGAGAAACACAATAGTCTAACATAATTGGCGATTAAGACAATAAAACGATAGTCAAAAATGAAAAAAGTCTACACCCTCATCCTGGCCCTCCTGTGCCTTGTTGCCGTTGGATGCAAACAAAAACAGGCGACCAAGAATAGCAACATGAACTATCGCCCCCTGGGTGCCACGGGGCTCGAAGTCAGTGAAATCAGCATTGGTTGCGGCGGCTTCGGCAAGCTGGACAGTGCGGCATCGCTGCAACTGATGACGATGGCCCTTGACAGCGGCATGAACTATATTGACATCTATGACGCCGACCCCAAGGTGCGTTCCAACATCGGCTACGCCCTCAAGGGTCGCCGTGACGAGATGATAATCCAGGGACACATTGGCACCATCTATAAAGACGGACAGCACACACGCACGCGCGACGTCGAAGAGACACGCAAAGGTTTTGAAGACCTTCTGGACCGTCTGGGAACCGACCACATCGAAGTCGGCATGATCCACATCACCGACAGCCAGGAAGAGTGGGACGAAATCCAAGACTCGCCCTTCCTCGACTATGTCTTCCAACTTAAAAAGGAAGGTAAAATCAAGCACATAGGTCTGAGCAGCCACAACGCCGAAGTAGCCCTCCAGGCAGCCAAAAGTGGCTGGGTTGAAGTCATCATGTTCTCACTCAATCCCGCCTTCGACCAGCTTCGCGGCGGCGCAATACCCTGGGACAAAGGCGCCATGGACAACCTGCAAGGCGGCATAGACCCCGTGCGCGTTGAATTCTACGACTACTGCGCAACCCACAAAATCGGCGTCACCGTCATGAAGACCTTTGGTGGCGGTGGCAAGCTGCTCGACGCCAAAACGTCGCCCCTTGGTGTAGCCTATACCCCTGAACAGTGCATAGCCTACTGCCTCGCCAAGCCCTGCATCAGTACCTGCATCCTCGGCATCGACAACCTCGACGAGCTAAAGGCCGACCTCCATTGGCTCCACGCCACCGAGGCAGAAAAAGACTACACCAATGTAGCCAAACGTCCCGACACACAGACCGCAGGCGACTGCACTTACTGCAACCATTGCTCGCCCTGCACGCAAGGCATCCCTATTGCCAAAGTCAATGAGCTGCTCGACAAAGCCGAACACGACGGCATGACGGCAGAACTACAGGCCCAATACGACGCACTCCCCAAACACGGTGGCGACTGCACCCACTGCGGGGCCTGCATGAGTCGTTGTCCCTTCGGTGTGGACATTCCCAACCGAATGGATGCCGCCAAAGCCAAATTCGGCAAATAAGACAGCTACCTCTTGTCAAGGGGGTCCTTTTTCTGCAAAAAACAAGGTTTCCACCGACAGAAAAAGCATGCAGAAGCAACCTCGACGCACAAAATTACATACTGGCATTCAGCAATATGTAATAAAATGATAAATTTTATTTTGTCAGTTTGCAAAAAAATAGTACTTTTGCAAATCTTTTCAAGATAACACGGTGGGCGTAGTTCAGCTGGTTAGAGCGCCAGATTGTGGATCTGGAGGTCGTGGGTTCGAGCCCCACCTCCCACCCCGAAAACCTTGCAAGCATGCTTGCAAGGTTTTTTTGTGCGCTTTATAATAACAATACAATTTTTTTCAACCAATCACGTTAAAAAGATATTTATGTGCATGAATCTTCCTACAGAGCAAGGAACCAACAGACTTTAAGGCATTAAGGGCTTAAAAGGAAGATTCACGACAAAGAAGTTGACAATAACAAATTACCAGAGACAAACACACAAAACACCCCATCATGGAACAGAATAAATTAGACGCAACCACACTGGAAAACGTAAAGACATGGCTCGAAGGAGCTTACGATGAAGAAACCAAAGCAGCCATCCGCAAGATGCAAGCCGAGAATCCCGAAGAGCTCAACGAAAGTTTCTATCGCAGCCTGGAATTCGGCACCGGAGGACTGCGCGGCATTATGGGCGTAGGCACCAACCGCATGAACCGCTACACCGTCGGAATGGCCACCCAAGGATTAGCCAACTACGTAAAGAAATGTTTCCCGGGCGAGAACCTCAAAGCAGCCATCTCGCACGACAGCCGCAACCACAGCCGTGAGTTTGCCGAGATAACCGCCAATGTACTCGCCGCCAATGGATTCACCGTCTATCTGTTCGACGACATGCGTCCCACCCCCGAGCTCAGTTTCGCCGTCCGTCACCTCAAATGCCAGACTGGCGTCATGCTGACAGCCTCGCACAACCCGAAAGAATACAACGGCTATAAAGCCTACTGGAATGACGGATGCCAGCTCGTTCCACCCCACGACACCAGCGTCATTGATGAAGTCAACAAAATCAAGTCACTCGACGATGTACGCTGGAATGGTGGCGAAGAGCGCATCATCACAATCGGCGACGACATCGACGAAGCCTTCATGCGCCAGATTGAACAGAACGTTATCCATCCGGAATGCATCAAAGCGCATCACGACATCAAGATCGTCTACACGCCGCTCCACGGAACTGGTATAAAACTCATACCCACCATGCTGCAACGATTGGGTTTCACCAACGTCAACGTCGTCAAAGCGCAAGCCACACCTGACGGCAATTTCCCCACCACGCCGTCGCCGAACCCCGAAGAGCATGCGGCCATGAAGATGGCTGTCGACCTGGCCAAAGAAATCGACGCCGATATTGTCTTCGCATCCGACCCCGATGCCGACCGCGTGGGCGTAGCCGTCAAGAAACCCAACGGAGAATGGATGCTCCTCAACGGCAACCAGACCATGAGCGTTCTCATCTACTATCTGCTCAACGGCTGGAAGGAACAAGGCAAGCTTACCGGCAACGAATTCATCGTCAAGACCATCGTTACCAGCGAGCTGCCCGCCGACATAGCCAAGCGGCTGAACGTCAAAGTCTACGATGTCCTCACCGGTTTCAAGTGGATAGGCAACAAGATACTGGAGCTCGAAGGGCGCGAAACCTTTATCGGCGGTGGCGAAGAGAGCTACGGATACATGATTGGCGACTTCGTCCGCGACAAAGATGCCGTCGGCGCATGTTCGATGATAGCCGAAATAGCAGCGTGGGCTGCTTCCAACGGGAAAACATTCTTCGATGTTCTCGTCGACCTGTACAAAGAGTACGGTTTCTATAAAGAAGGGCTGCTCTCCGTAGTCCGCAAAGGCAAGAGCGGTGCCGAAGAGATCCAGCAGATGATGAAAGACTACCGCAACAACCCGCCGCGCGAGATCAACGGAAGCCCCGTGATCCGCATCCGCGACATCAAAACACTTGAAGACAAAGACATGACGACAGGAAAAGTCGCAAAAATCAATCTTCCCTCCAGCAACGTGCTCCAGTTCTTTACCGCCGACGGCAACAAGGTGACCGTGCGTCCGAGTGGCACTGAACCCAAAATCAAGTTCTATTTCGGCGTCAAAGACACCCTTACGAAGAAAGAATACTTCGACCAGACCAATGCCGATCTGGACAACAAGATTGAAGCCATCAAGAAATCATTAGGGTTGGTCTAACCATCGTTGAGGCCCTACTGATAGCGGTGCGCTAAGTTTTTTGAAGACATCTGAGGCACACTAACAAGAACACAAAAGGCAGGTTAAGTGAAACAGTTTACGTAACCTGCCTTTTTTTAGCCTATAACGAATAATCGGTAGAACGGACCGATTGGGATTTCGGTATTTCAAACAGAAAGATGCAGACAGCAGAGGGAGGATGCAGTCAGCAGAGGGGAAGATGCAGTCAGCAGAGGGGAAGATGCAGACAGCGAGGGGAAGATGCGGACAGCGAGGGGAAGATGCAGACAGCAATGGGAGGATGCGGACAGAGAAGGGGGCGGCTACACTTTTTTCTTGCGAGCCTTAGCCTGGGTGAGGAAAGCAGCGAGGAGGACAATGAAGAAAACGCAGCCACGCAGACACTCGAGCGAGAGGATGAGGCACATAAAGATAGAGACCAGATAGACAAGACCGATCAGTAGTCCCCATGCGAAATTTTTGCAACGCAGCGAGTCGGCGACGATCTTGTAGATGACAAAAGCCAACAGCAGCAGTACCGTAACGATCAGCATCCATGCCGAGAGGGCGAAATTGGAGAAAAGCGTGACCGTGACGACCAAAGCTCCGACAAGCATCAAGAAAACGGCGACCTTTCATTCCTTCCAAGGTTTGGTGACGAGGCTCATGCCCGCATGCACACTCAATTCCGCAACCGTCTGCATAACAGCCGAGAGGATGCTATAAATCACAAATGTGAGAAGCAACAAGGAAATCAGAGCTTTTCCCCAACCAACGATACTCGGCATACAGAACCAGCCAATAAAAGCGCGCGGTTCGAAGTTGACGGAGCGGAAGCCCACGCCCTCCAAATGGTTCCCCTGACGGAGAAACGATCCGTTAAGGAAGCAGTAATAATAGCAAGCCACAAGTGTCAGTCCCAATAGGGTATAGAGGGCAGGATAAAGCTTCTGCTTGTCATGATAGCTAATGCGGATATTGACCCAAAACATTACAGCCGCCAGCAGCAAGATGGCTATCAGTTGTGCGGCGACAGGAATACCCAGCGGGTTACTGTGATGGATGTTGAACAAATCGGGGAGATTGGTAAAAGGTGCGTTGTTGCTAATAAACTCAGATATAGACATAACGGTGCTATTTTTTGGATGATGACGCAATAGCAGAAAAAAAATTGCGGCTATGATAAACTTTTATTAATTTTGCAAAATAAAATCAATGCCTATAATCGACATAAAACAATGAAAAGCAAATCATTCTCCAAACGATTAAGCAGAAGAGTCATCATTATCGTGGCTTTAATCTTCATTGTCGGGCTGATAGTGGTAGGCATCACGTCCAATAATCTTATCGCCAAAGAATCCGAGCGATCCACACAGGCCATATTACACAGCACCATCAGCAGCTTTGAGTTGCCACTGAACGAGGTGGAGATTTCGACACGGACGGTGGCAGCACTAATAGAGACCACCGAAGATGCCGATATGGCAGCCGCCATCATACACGGCATGGTGCAAGAAGACACACTCATCTGCGGCGGTTCCGTGATGATTCCGAGTGCCCAGGGGCCGTCAGTGGCATACAGCTATACCGACAGCATCGGTGAGACGCATGATTTCCGCCAGACAGGGGGATGGGCAGACGACTCGTGGGCCACACGTGCCATGAATGCCGCCTACAAATACAAACGGCCCTTCTGGGCTCCGCCCTACATGGCCGAAGGCGACAGAACGATGATGGTGACAGCCTATTGCTACCCCATTTTCCAAGTAAAGGGTGACGACAGCGTGCTGGCCGGCATCGTCACCTCCGAGTTGCCCATAGATTGGATGGAGCGACGCTGCGAGGAGCTGAAGCCGTACCCGTCGTCGCTGACCACTGTGACGTGTTCCGACAAGATAATAGGCATCACCGACACCGTTCTTATCGCGCAGATCAAGAAAGCCATGTCGCAAAACAAGGACCTGCAGGAGCTGCAACAAGACTTGAAGAAAGGCAAAGACAGCCTGCGGCGTTTTTGGACAGGATCGAAGCTCAGCTTTGTCGTTTTCGGGCCGCTGCACAATGGCTGGATGGTGTCAATCACATGTCCCTACAAAGAGGTACTGGCAGTGACATCCAAAATGCATATCAACTTGATCCTCATCGGTATTGTCGGTCTGCTGATGCTATATTTCATCTCGAGACAGACGATACGCAACATGACGAAACCCATCACGCAACTTTCCGATGCCGCGCTGCATATAGCCCAGGGCGACTTCAAGACCACGCTGCCCGAAATAAAGAGCCAGGATGAGATGAAGCACCTACGCGACTCGTTCATCTATATGCAGAACTCCATCACCGACTATATCAATGAATTGAAGACCACCACCGCCGCCAACGAGCGCATGGAGTCGGAGCTGAACGTGGCGCGCAACATACAGATGGGGATGTTGTGCCGGGACTATCCCGACAACCTGCATGCGCTGCTGATTCCGGCCAAGGAAGTGGGCGGCGACCTGTACGATTTTGTAGTTCGCAACCGGACCCTGTATTTCGCTGTTGGCGACGTTTCCGGCAAAGGAGTGCCCGCCTCGCTGATGATGGCCATCACGCGTGCGGCGCTACGTTTCGTAGCCAACCTTGACCAGCCCATCAACTCGTTAGTGAGCCGCATCAACAACAGCGTCACCGACTCCAACAGCAACAACATGTTTGTCACGCTCTTCGTTGGCCGCATCAATCTCGACAACGGACATCTGGACTACTGCAATGCCGGCCACAACCCCATCATCATCATACCACCCGACGGAGAGGCCTACTACCTGAAAGCCAAAGCCAACCTGGCAATAGGCATCTTCGAGGATTTCCCCTACGAAGCCGAAAGTATCGACCTCGCGCACGGGACACGCATCATAGCCTACACCGACGGCATCAACGAGGCCGAGCGTGCCGACAAAACGCTGTTCGGCAACGACAGACTACTGGCATGGGCCGCGACGCCCAAAGCCCGCGACCTTTCGCTATCCGAGAAAGACATCGTCGAAGACCTCTATGGCACTGTGAAAGAATTTGTTGGCGACAATCCGCAAAACGACGACATAACCATCCTAAGCCTCACAACGTAACATATACCACCAGAACATGAAAAAACGTTTTAACCCCATCAAGGACAAAAGCAGCGAGATCATCGAGTTTCTGATGACATCGCCTGACATGCCCGATGACGAAGCGCTGCGCTTCAAGCTCCGTCTGTCTATCGAAGAAGCCGTCGAGAACGTCGTCCGCTACGCCTACGACGGCGGCATCGGATGGCTCGAAGCCGGCACCAGTTTAGACCACGACAGCTTAGTCCTCACCATCGAACTGCGCGACGCGGGGATCCCCTTCAACCCTTTGGAGAAAGACGATCCCGACATCACCCTTGGAGCCGAAGAGCGCGAAATCGGCGGACTGGGCATCTTCCTTTGCAAGAAGATGATGGACTCTATCAACTACCGCTACGAAAACGGCAACAACGTCCTCACAATGAGTAAAAAGATACGGTAGCATGAATCTTTAACTATCGGCCCTTAAACTTTAACTATCGGCCCTTAAACTTTAACTATCGGCCCTTAAACTTTAACTATCGGCCAATAACCTTTAAACTTTAACCTTTAAACTTTAACCTTTATATATACATGAATATTACCATCAACAACGTTGACAACAAGACACTGGTGACCCTTGATGGGCGACTCGACACCTCCAACGCCGACCAGTTTCAACAGGATATAGCGCCGCTTATGGAAGGCGACAAACCCAACATCGACATCGACTGCACCGGAATGACATATACCTCGTCGCAAGGGCTGCGACTTTTCCTCTCGCTTCAAAAGAGCGTGATGTCGCGTGGCGGGAAAATGGTCATGCGCAACATGAACCCACAAGTGAAGGAAGTGTTCGACATCACTGGATTTTCGAACATCATCACCATACTCTGACACATATTTTCCGATAGCAAAAATCCCCCAAAAGCAGCGCCGATGAAGTTGGACATGCACGGAGAAATGATACTTGACCAGTATCGCGACAACCTCCCCGTATACAATAAGATAAAAGACCTCGTTTTGGACACGCTCCGTAAATGTCTCGCCGACAACAGCATCATGATTGCCGGTCTTGAGGGGCGCGTGAAAACCGAAAAAAGCCTGACCGGCAAACTGGAGCTCAAGGGCTACAAATACCGCACCATTGACGACATCACCGACATCGTCGGAGTACGCATCATCACCTTCTTCAGCGACGAGGTCGACATCATATCCGCCCTTGCCGAAAAGCTTTTCGACATCGACTGGGAAAACTCCGTCGACAAACGCAAGATGCTCGAGATAGACCGCTTCGGGTATATGTCGCTGCACTATATCTGCCGTCTTCCGAAAAGCATTTGCGACGACCCCACGGCGCCGCAGATGAACAGCATACGCTTCGAGTTGCAGATGCGCAGCGCGCTGCAGCACGTGTGGGCCAACATGCAGCACGACACCGGCTACAAGAGCGACGTAGAGATCCCCATCCACTATCAGCGGAGCCTCAACCGACTGGCCGGCATCCTTGAACTCGCCGACGAACAGTTTAGCCGGATCCGCAAGGAGATCAACGACTACCGAAGGAACGTGCAGTCGCTCGTAGCGAGCGGCAACTTCGACGATGTGCCCCTCAATGGCGACACCTTCCGTTCCTACAGCCAGCTGCAGCCCTTCAAGCACCTGGTGGACAAGATAGCCACCATCAACCAGGCCGAAGTCTACGACGACAGCATCATGCCCTATTACCACGTGCTCCTGCATATGGGCATGAAAACCATAGGCGACATCGAGCGACTCCGCATCAAGTACAGCGACAACGCCTACCAGCTCGCGCTCATTCAACTTGCCGGCACCGGACTCGACATCGTAGCGTACTCCGTAGCGCTCCAGAACCTGTGTATCGTTCACATCCTCAAGCAAGGTTTCGGGGAAGCCGGCCTGGTGCGGATGTTTGAAAGCCTCTATGGACCATCCGACTACAACAGCACGCGCGCGTCGCGCATCTACCAGCAAGCCCAAAAGATCAACATACTATAAACAATACCTTAGGCACCCGCCGCGATGCCGTGTATCAACGCATACGTAGGGCCATCAAAAAGATGCGGCAGATGGTACTAAGAAACAGACACAACGAGTGTTTTTCAACAGAAACGATAGTTTTCAATAAAAAACAAGTGTTTTTCAATAAAATGATTTTGGCGAATTGAAAAAAGTGTGTATCTTTGCAGTTCCAAACAAAGACTATGAACAACATCGACATAAACGCACGTAATCTTTTCTTAAATATTAAGAAAAGAGACGTTTATTGTCATTTTTAGAGACGCTGCCGAGCACGTCTCAAAGCATCGACATACGAGCAATTGTATGCCGATTTTTGTGTTTTGTCAGTTTGGAAATCCCAAAAACAATAAATAATTAACAAAAATTTAATATTATGGAACTCCCATTTGCAGAAGCGTGGAAAATCAAGATGGTAGAACCCATCAAGAAGTCCACTCGCGAAGAACGCGAAAAATGGCTCAATGAAGCCCATCAGAATGTATTCATGCTCAAGAGCGACTACGTGTACATCGACCTGCTGACCGACAGCGGTACCGGCGCACAGAGCGACCGCCAGTGGGCCGCCATGATGATGGGCGACGAGAGCTACGGCGGCGCCCGTTCGTTCTACCACA
>CAMNKG010000037.1 GCA_946542135.1 uncultured Bacteroidales bacterium | reverse complement strand
ACGAAGCCATGAACACCATCATGCAGATAGGAGTCATCAAAGTGAAAGACCCCCGCAAAAACAACACTAAAAACACGCTGGCACTGCTCATCATGCTCCTCGGCATCGGCGCGGCAGCGCCACTGCATGCCGACACGCCGGCAATCGGCAACCCTGAGGAGCTCTTTGCCCAAGCCAACAGCGCATACGACAGTGGTGCCTATAGCAAAGCCCTTGCATGCTACAGTCTCCTCGAGTCAGAAGGATGGAGCAGCTGGCAACTGTACTACAACATCGGCAACTGTCATTTCCGGATGGACAGCATCGGCAAGAGCATACTCTACTACTATCGTGCGCTGCGTCTGTCGCCCCGCAACAAGCAAGTGCAAGACAACCTCGAACTGGCACAGAGCAAAGCCACCGACCATATAGAACAGCTGCCCAAGATGTTCCTCGTTCAATGGTTCGACGCCCAGCTGCAGATAACCACGCCACGAGGCTGGCGCACGCTGACGCTGATTGCCCTATTCCTGCTCTGCCTGACAGCATGCATCTTCTTCATCTCCAGCGAATACAAAGTACGGAAATGGATGTTCGTCGTGGGCGCCATAGTGCTCTTCTTCCTGATTATTTTCGCCTTTGACGCAACGTTTTCGGCCCGAAAAGAGACTATGCGCAAAGAAGCCATCGTCACCGCTCCCCTTGTAGTCGTGAAAGGTGCCCCCGACGCCAACAGCGTAGACAAATTCGTCGTTCACGAAGGCACCCTGCTCACCATCAACGAAGAAGACGACACATGGTGGCACATCACCCTTGCCGACGGCAAAGAAGGATGGATAGCCTCAGGAGCCGAGAGGATATAAGGCTTGCACCCATAACGAAAAAAAGACGCCATGAAACACCTTTCCACCGTCAACCTTTTCAGAAACGCCCTGCTGACAACGCTGCTGGCATTGGCGACACTGCCTGTCGCTGCCCAGGGCACCACTGACAACGAACCCTCCAAAGTCACCGTGGTTGACGACGAAGCCTGCGGCTGCGAGCTCGTCTATATCGACGGAATACAGACCACCGAGCGCAACGGCCTGTTCGGATTCAAGCGCGAAGACGGCAGCATCATCAGCGAACCCGTATTCAAGTTTGTCGACAAGTTCCATGGCGACTACTGCATCGTGTATTCCGACTATAACCAGTGTGGCCTGTTGCACCGCGACGGGAGGATGATACTGCCTTTGGAATACGAAGAAATCAACTACCCCTCCGATGGCATCATCCGCATCAAGCAAAAAGAACTGTATGGATTTGCCGACACCAGCGGACAAATAATCATAGCCCCCCAATACCGCGCCGCATCAGGATTCAACGAAGGTCTTGCCGTGGTGGCCATAGACATTGACAGCAACCAGGTGTCCTACGGCTATATCGACCGCAAAAACACCATACGCATAGCCCCGCAGTTCGAGTACGCCAACCCCTTTGAAGAGGGCTACGCCATCGTGAAACGCTACGACCGTTTCGGAATGATAGACCACCAAGGACATGAGCGGACCCCTATCAAATATATTGAGATGACCCCTATGCATGATGGCACCTTCTTTGCAGTTGATGCACAGACAGAAAAGGCAGCGCTTTTCAACAAATCCTTTAAGCAACTCACCCCCTTTATCTATGACCAGGTGACCCATTACTCAGAGGGCTTCTACGTGGTGCGCCGCAACGACAAAGTCATATTCCTCAACCTGAAAGGCAAAGAAAGCAAAGGCATGTATGATGCCGTGAGCGGCTTCATCAACGGCTATTCATGGGTGATGAAAGACCACAAATACGGTATCGTCAACCGCAAAGGCAAAATCATACTGCCCATCGAATACGACAACAGCGGATACCGTTCGATGGAATACCTCTACTCCGAAGGCCTCTTCATGATAGAGAAAGCAGGCAAGTTCGGTTTCGCCGACACGCGCGGCAAGATAGTGATCCCGATGGAGTACCAGTCGGCGCTGCAATGCACCGAAGGTCTCATCCCGGTACAGAAAAACGGCATGTGGGGATACATCGACAAGAACGGCGAGCGAGTCACCGATTTCATTTTTGACCTTGCCTCCCATTTTGAGTGGGGTCGTGCCGAAGTGGTCTACAACGGTGAAGTATATAAAATCAATCCTGGCATAGAATGCGTAAAAAACTGTAAAACATTCCCAACGATATGGCACAGATAGCAACACATGACGGCGTCGTGGTCGGCGTAGCGCCGCAGCAGGTAAAAGTGGAGATGCATGTTGTTTCGGCGTGCGCCAGCTGCAAAGCACATGCTTCCTGCACCTTTGTCGACAAAGCAGAGAAGATTGTCGATGTCGACACCCCCGAATGGAAAGATTACACGGTGGGCGACAGCGTCATTGTCAGTGTCCAGGAAGGTCTGGGGCTGATGGCAGTGCTGCTGGCCTATATCGTGCCGGCCTTGTTGCTTATAGCAGTGCTTGCCGTCACCAGCATCATGAGCCAGTCCGAGCTCCTTGCTGCCACGCTGCCCATCCTCATCGTGGTGGTCTACTACCTGGTGCTTTATGCCTTCCGCGACCGCCTGCAGCGCAAGTTTTCATTCGGAATAGAAAAACGCTCATAGCACCACACCAAACGCTGCAGCCGCATCCGTTTTTCTTTAATCAGTGTCAAATTTTAAAAAAATTATGTAACTTTGCACCTGACAAAAACACATAATATATGGTGCAAAGATTACATTTACAAAAAATTAGACATTTTTTACTATTCATAGCTTCTTTTTTGGCGCTCAGCATACCCTCTCGTGCCCAGCTGACAGAAGACATTGTCAACGGCGAATACCGCGACATCATCCTGAAGCAGCTTCAGAATACCGTAGAGAAACGCGAAACCACCATGCGCAAGATGGCCGAGAACTACCTGCTGTCGCTACCCAACGACCGCAAGCTCTATGACGAGTCCAAGGTGCACATCAAGTGCGACCTCGTCAGCGGCGTTACCGAAGACAGCCACGCCGAGCTGAACTACCGCATCGTGATCAATTACACGTGCCGGCACATAGAAAGCACCACCGACAACTACCCCACCGGAGCCTACCGCTGCGAACAGTCGAACGCCAGTCTGGCCGTCTGCGAACTTACGCGCATGATGGTCGACGAACTGAGCAAAGATGCCTTCAAAAGCGGCAAAAAGGTGGACATACATCTGAAAGCCTCGACCGATATCACCACCGTGACACATCTCGACTACGCAGGCGAATACGGTGACTTCCAATACATAGCAGCACGCTACAACGGCGAATCGGTGCGCATCTCCGTCTCGCCCGAGAGCGGCATCACCACCAACGCCCAGTTGGCCTTCTTGCGTGCCCAGGGCTTGCGCGACAAGATTAGCCGCGATGTCAAGTTGCTGCGCAATACCGAAAACCAATATTTCTACGAGACCCAAAGCTACAGCGAGAGCGGATCGCAATATCGCAATGTCGGCGTTGAGATCTTGGTCCACGGAGCCTTCAACGAAGAGATTGTGGCGATGAACGAACGTCTCATCAATGACGAATTCGTCGACTACAACATCCCCAAGAACGAGGAGAACAGCAACACCAAGACCTATGTCCTTATTCTGGCCAACGAGCGCTACGGAGCCCCCCTCCCCGACGTGCCCTATGCCTACAACGACGGCGAGGTGCTGACCCAATACTGCGTGCGCACCCTTGGCATCCCCGCCCGCCAAGTGAAGCTCATCGAAGACGCCACGTTGCAGCAAATCAAGACCGAAGGCGTCAAATGGATGAAAGAAAATGCCGTGTCACAGAAAGGAGACTGCAACTTCATCATCTACTTTGCCGGTCATGGTTTTTCCGACTACGACCACAACCCTTACATCGCCCCCGCAGGGCTCAACTACAAGGGTATCAAAGCCTTCAAGGACAAAAACGGAATCGACATAGCGTCGCGCATGTCGGGACGCGACAGCAAGAAGCTGCTCAAGCAATGTCTGCGTGTCGACACCCTCTGCGCCTGGTTTAACCGAGTGCCCTTCAATGCCCTCACCATCATCCTCGATGCCTCGTTCGACGGCAACGGTCGCGACGGCGAGCCCTTGGTAAACATGAAATACAGCGAGAAGCGAGCCAAAGGCATCAGGATACGCAACGACGTGGTCCTGTTTTCCGCCGCCGCCTTCGACAAGACGGCCCATGTGTTTGACGACCAACATCACGGATTCCTCACCTACTACATTCTCAAAGAGCTTAAAAAGCGGAAAGGAGACATCGACTACCACGACCTCTTCAACACCGTAGACCTGGAGGTGCAACGCGAGAGCGCCCTGCAGGGCAAGCTGCAGGAGCCCGTGGTTACCGTAGGCGGCAAACTCAAAGACCGCTGGGGCGACCTGCGGCTAAGATAGCAGACGCGTCAGCTGTCGATGATGTCGCGCGACACAAACAAGGCCGCCCGCAATTTATAGTATGGGTAACGTTCCTCGAAATGGCGATACATCTCCGTCAGCGACTGGGGATGGTCCTCGATGATATATTCCACAATCTCATCCAACTCCGACGGGCTGAGGATCACATCGATATCCACAGCTCCCGCTTCGAGCGCTTGCTGCAGATGCGAAGCAACGGTTGATGGCTTCAGCCCCCTTTGGGTAGCCACCTGTTCCAGCGTCAGTCCCTCAGCCATCAGTTTGACACTGCCGACCCAAGCAGGCTCTTTTTTCGAAGGTTCAGGCTGCCTGTCAGCGTATTCCGAGGCGCTTTCCTGGGCCATAGCCATCTGTTGCTGCGACTTCTTGATGCCCTGGCGGTGCATATAGCCCTGCACCACCTCGAGGATGGCATCGCCGTAGAGGCGGCATGTCGTCTTACCCACACCCGACACCGTCAACAGTTCAGCCATGGTCTGCGGCATGATGGCAGCAATGCCCAGCAGGGCCTTCTGAGAGAGGACCACATAAGCTGGAACGTTGCGTTCGCGCGACAACTCCATGCGCCACCGCTTCAAACTATCGACCAATCCGGGATTGGGCACATCGACGCTGGCGGCAGTCTTGGCGCGTTTTCTGCTTTTGGATGATTCGGCAGTGCGCTCCTTGTCGAGCATGAAGTCCACCTTGGCCTGATTGTAGGTCTGCGTGGAGAAGCCATGCTGCTTGACGCGAGCCAGGCAGCGCTGCTTGAGGCCTACGGCATCGCGGAAGTTGCCCGCCCATTCGTCCAGGTCTTTCGCCACGGTCTTGTTGTCCACTTCCACTTCAATGAGGGTGGCGGCAATCAAGAAGATGGCGTTGAGTTGGGACTCAAAATAGTCCACCCCTTTGGTGATGCGTTCCATAAGCAAAGCGTTATGGATGTCGTCGCCCGACTGTTGGCGGATGTTGACGAGCTGGCGGTGGAACTTTTCAGCCACCGACATCAAGTTGACCACCTGGTTGTTGTAGAGGTCAGCCATTTTCTGCGACTGCTGGGGGTAGATGGTGCGCAGATGGTCCACGAAGATGCGTCGCAGGCGGTCGGCCGACCGTGCCACCTCAGACATGTCGAAGAGTTCGTTGACCATGGCATAGAAATACTCCGAAACCGAAGCCTCCAGCTGTTGCTGCACGCTGTCGATAGAGGGGAACGAGTTGTTGAACTCCACCACGTCGGCATTGTCGAAAGCGTTGTGCGCCGAGATACGCGATTCCAGCACCACCCCTTCGAGCGTCCGGCAACGGCTCAGCGCCACATATACCTGTCCGAAGGTGAAGGCATTCTGTGCGTCGATAATCACCTTGTCGAACGTAAGTCCCTGACTTTTATGCACTGTGATGGCCCACGCCAGCTTGAGCGGGAACTGCACGAAGGTGCCGTCGATCTGTTGCTTGATTTGACCGTCGTTAGCGTCGACCTCGTAGCGCAGATTTTCCCACCTTTCGCGCTTCACGACGATATGGTTGCCCTCGTGGTCAACCACGGCCACTCCTTCTTCGTTGTCGAAGCCTTCCACCGTGGCCAACTTGCCGTTGAAGTAGGCGCCTCCCGAAGCATCGTTCTTGACGAACATCACCTGAGCCCCTTTTTTCAGCACCAGAACGCCATCGGTGGGGAACGACGATTCCGGGAAGTTACCCTCCACGGCGGCTTTCAGTTCGAAGGGGCGTGATGAGAGTGCCTCCAGTTTACGACGGTTGACGCTGTCGGCCTGATAGTTGTGGGTGGTGAGGCGGATATAGCCCTCCTCGTCGGCGGGGTCGAAGCCCGGCATGTAGCGTTCGTTGAGGGCGGCGAGGGTGGCGTCATCGAAGCGGTTATCCCTGATATTGTTGAGTATAGAGATAAAACGGGCATCCTGCTGTCGGAAGATATGCGTCAGTTCGATGGTGATGTAGTTCAAGCGTTTCAGCGCCTTGCTGTGGAAAAAGAACGGCGAGGGATATACCCTGTCCATGAAAGGTTTCTCCTTGTCGGTAACCACGGGAGGCAGCTGATGCACGTCGCCGATCATGAGGAGCTGCACGCCGCCGAACGGCTTGGCGCTACGGCGGTAGCGGCGCAGCGAATCGTCGATGGCGTCGAGCAGGTCGGCGCGAATCATGCTGATTTCATCGATGATGATGAGGTCGAGTGTCCGGATAAGTTTGATTTTTTCTTTGCGCAGGCTGCGCTTTTTCTCCGGCATCTGGTATTCCGTCACCAGCTCCTTCACATCAGGCAGATACGGACATAGCGGCAGCTGGAAGAAAGAATGGATGGTGACTCCATGGGCGTTGACGGCTGCCACACCTGTGGGTGCCAGCACCACACTGCGTTTCTTCACCGTCTGGACAATATGGCGGAGAAATGTGGTCTTGCCGGTGCCCGCTTTGCCCGTAAGGAAAAGAGACACCTGCGTGTTGGTGATGTATTTTTCGGCCAGTTCGAGTGGAGTCATCATGCGAATCCGGTATACGTTTTGAGGGATGAGAGATGTCGGCCCTTATGAGATGGGGACGCGGCGGTCGAGGGTGAACGACATGGGCGACACCTTGAGGAGCGGGGCAAACTGGAGACGTTTCCACTCGTTGACGCGCACCTTGCGCAGCACCTCACGAACCAAGTCAGGGTCGTAGCCTTCGGCGACAATCTCGTCGAACGAAAGTTCCTCCTCGATGTGGAGGTTAAGGATGGCGTCGAGGATGGCATAGTCGGGCAGCGAGTCGCTGTCTTTCTGGTTGGGGCGCAACTCGGCCGAGGGTGCCTTGGTGATGCTGTTGGAAGGGATGATTTCACGGTCGCGGTTGATCCACTCCGAGAGTTCGTAGACCTCCGTCTTGTAGAGGTCGCCGATGACCGACAGGGCGCCACAGCTGTCGCCATAGAGCGTGCCGTAGCCCATAGCCGCCTCGCTTTTGTTGGTAGTGTTGAGCACGATGGCGCCGAACTTGTTGGCGTACGACATCAGTATGGTGCCGCGGATGCGCGCCTGCATGTTCTCCTCGGTGACATCCTCGGCGAGGTCGCCGAAGACCGGTTTCATGGTCTGCTTGAGGGTGGCGAAGCAGTCGGCGATGGGGACGATATGGTAGTCGATGCCCAGGTTACGGGCCAGGTCTTCAGCATCTTTGACAGAATGGTCGGTGGAATACTGCGAAGGCATGAGGATGCCGTGCACGTTTTCCGCACCGAGGGCAGCCACGGCCAGCGCACATACCAGCGCCGAATCGATGCCGCCGCTAAGACCAATGACGGCTTTCTGGAAACGGTTTTTGGTGAAATATTCGCTCAGGCCCATGGTCAGCGCCTTGTAGACCAGCTCGACGGCTTCGGGTTTTTCGTCTTCGCAGGCACTAAGCAGCTGCAGGTCGACGGTCTGACGGTATTCTTCGAAATAGGGGAACTGGCACAACACCGAACCAGCGGCGTTGAGCGCCATGCTGCCGCCGGCATAGAGGAAGGAGCCCTCGCCGCCGACGCGGTTGACGAAGACCATCGAGGCGTTGAGATTTTCCACAATCTTATGCATGCGGTAGCGGATGCTGTAAGGTTTCTTGTAGTCGAAGACGTTGCACCCGCAGCAGATGATCATGTCAGGCTGTTCGGCATGGCTCTTGGAGAGTTCTTTGAGGTCCTCATAGAATCCGATGGCAATCTGCTGCCCTTGATAGTTGACAATCTGCACCCCTTCGCCGCGGACGAAATACTTCTGTTCGTCGGGGGCCAGGTATTTCTTGGTGACGATGGCACGGATGGCGTTGTTCTGCACGAAGACGATGGCATTGCAGAGCCCCTTGTCCTGTATTTGGAGCGGCATACCTATCAGGAAAGCCTTGTGCTCGGAGCGCTGAATGCACTCTTGCAAGGCCGCCTGGGCGCGCTTCTGGATGTCGGTGTATGCCACCGAACCAAACAGCGGATAACCACAGAGGGTGCAGGCCGGAAAGACCGTAAGCAGGGCGTCGGCAGCTTCGGGTGACTCTATTTCTTCGAGAATCCACTTCAGATTCTCTTCAGGATTGTTGGTGATGATGTTGTGTTGTACGATGTGAACGTTCATGGACAGTAGATATAATGTAATTTGTTAATTATCTATACAATAACAATATTTTATGCAAACAGCGAGCGGAAAGCCTCCTCGATGACAGAGACTTCGACGATCTCGATGCCGAAACGTTTCTTGTTGATCGAGCGAGCATTATACTTTGAGACAAAAATCTTCTCGAAGCCCAGGCGGTCGGCTTCGGCTATGCGGTGCTCGACGCGGGCCACGGGGCGCACCTCGCCGCTGAGGCCCATTTCGGCCGCAAAGCAAAAGCGCGGCGAGATGGGGATGTCGACGTTCGACGAGAGGATAGAGCAACAGACGGCAAGGTCGATGGCAGGGTCGCTGACGCGGAGACCACCGGCGATGTTGAGGAACACGTCCTTGGCGCCGAGCTTGAAGCCGCAGCGTTTCTCGAGCACCGCCAGTAGCATGGAGAGACGACGGAAATCGAAGCCGTTGGCGTTGCGCTGAGGCGTGCCGTAGACCGCCGAGGAGACGAGCGACTGCACTTCGATGAACATGGGGCGCACCCCTTCGAGGGTGGCCGCTACGGCACAGCCGCTGAGGTTTTCGTCGCGTTGCGAAAGGAGGAACTCCGAGGGGTTGGCCACCTCGCGCAGTCCGTCGCCCTGCATCTCGAAGATGCCTATTTCGGCGGTAGAGCCGAAGCGGTTTTTCAGCGAGCGCAGCAGTCGGTAGCCATAGTTGCGGTCGCCCTCAAACTGCAGCACGCAGTCGACAATATGCTCCATAACCTTAGGGCCTGCCAGGTTGCCTTCCTTGGTGATATGGCCCACCAGTAATACCGGCACGGCGCTTTCTTTGGCAAAACGCTGGAATTCGGTGGTGCATTCACGGATTTGGGAGATGCTGCCTGCCGACGAATCGATAGTCTCGGTACAAACCGTCTGGATAGAGTCGATGATGAGGAGGTCAGGCTTGAGGGCCTCGACGTGTTCGAAAATGCGTTGCGTCACCGTCTCGCTCACCACGTAGAGGTCGCTGCTCGGCTTGTCATGTGTTCCGGCAGCCGTGGCTTGGTCGCCATTGTCCAATCTGTCGGCGCGCATCTTGATTTGCTGCTCGCTTTCCTCGCCGCTGACGTAGAGTATGCGACGGTCGGGGATGCGCAGCGCCGTCTGCAGCAGCAGTGTTGACTTGCCGATGCCCGGCTCGCCGCCCAGCAGGAGCAGCGATCCCGGCACAATGCCGCCGCCCAGCACGCGGTCGAATTCGGCGCAACGTGTAGCGATGCGTTGCGTTTCGCTGGTGGTGACCTCGCGAATCAGCTTGGGCAGGGATCCACCCACCGCCGAACGGCTTTTAGCCGCTGCCGCCGGCTTCGAGGCCTGCACCACCTCTTCCTGCATGGTGTTCCATTTGCCGCACTCCGGGCACTTGCCGAGCCATGAGCTGGACTGGTAGCCGCATTCGCTGCAGAAAAAATAGGATTTAGCTTTGGCCATATCTGTTAATATAAAATACTATTTTGTCGGTTTTTATACCGTTATAATCCATCAGATTTCCTTCAATACAAGACCACAAATATACACAAAAAAAGTGAATGGCGACAGGTGAGCGAGAAGGAAAACAGACAGCGGGGTCAGAATTCGTCGACCACTTTGTCGATGCGGTAAAGCTTGTCGCCGCGCCGCAAGGGTTGTCGGGTGGCAAAACTGAAGCGGTCGCCCTGATGCACTTCGGGCACAGGGTCGCGTTCCAGTCGCAGCTCGTCCACGGTGGCACGGTATACGCCCGTTGTTTCGCCAATCACCATCAGTTCGTCGCCCGGTTTGAGGGTTTCGGCCGTCTGCATCTGTGCTTCCGCCACGCCGATGCGGTTAAAATAGTTCTTGATGAGTCCCAAAAAGACCTTGTTCTCAGTGGCTTGGCTTCCGTAGCGTTCGCTCCATTCGCCCATCTTGCGACCCAGATAGTAGCCGTCCCAGAAACCGCGGTTGAATACCGTTGCCAGCCGGCGCTTCCATTCCGCGATGCGCTCAGGCGTGTATGTGCCGTCGGCGATGGCGTGCACGGCCTCTTTGTAGCATTCCGTCACCGTCTTCACGTAGTCGGCACTTCTCCCCCGCCCTTCTATCTTCAGCACACGCACGCCAGCATGCACAATCTTGTCGAGAAAATCTATCGTACACAAGTCTTTAGGCGACATTATGTATTTGTTGTCCACAATCAGTTCCGTGTCGCTTTCAAGGTCCTTGACCAAGTACTCGCGACGGCAGAGTTGCAGACAGGCGCCACGGTTGGCGCTGAAGTTGTAGTTGTCGAGGCTGAGGTAGCATTTGCCGCTCACACTCATGCAGAGAGCGCCGTGGGCAAAGATCTCGATCTGCACCAGTTCGCCTTTGGGGCCACGGATGTCGTTGTCGCGGATATATTGGGTGATTTCAGCCACTTGGCGCAACGGCAGTTCGCGAGCCGTCACCATCACGTCGGCCCACTGCGCGAAAAAGCGCACAGCCTCGGTGTTGCTGATGTTGCATTGCGTAGAGATATGCACCTCCACGCCAATGCTGCGGGCATAGGTGATGACGGCCATGTCGCTGGCAATGATGGCGCTGACGCCCACCTTCTTGGCCTGCTGCACCAGCTGGTGCATCTCTTCAATCTCGTGGTTGTATATGATGGTGTTCACCGTCAGGTAGGTACGCACACCGGCGCCCTGCGCGATGCTGCAGATGCGTTCCAGGTCGTCGAGGGTGAAATTGGCCGCCGAGCGCGAGCGCATGTTCAGGTTGCCCACGCCGAAATAGACGGCATCGGCTCCGGCCTGAATGGCCGCCGACAAGCTTTCATAAGAGCCCACCGGCGCCATGATTTCTATTTTCGAGTCTTGCATGGTCATAAGGAAAATATGGTTTGTTAACGCCAGCGTGGCGGTATTTATTGTAATACTTCCCAAAAATTAGGAAATCAGAGGATTCATATGTTGGCACAATGATTGCAAACCATGCATAGAGACGCCCTCAAAGACAGAACTTTGCCGCGAGCAGTGAACGACCGCCAAGTCTGCCGGCAAGCAGCGAAGCCCCGAATCGCGTATTTTCATTAAAGGCGAAAGCAGATGAGCTAAAAAAAAACGAAACATATCAAAAAAGCAAAATAAATATTCTGGATTGAGAAATAAAACAGGCGTTCATCTATCTTACCCAATGATATATAAAAGTTGCCTCTTGGTTCTATTTCATTAGTCGTTTTCTCGCCTCAGCATACAAGCAAGCTTGTCTGCATTCGGCTTAGCGAAAACGTTCCATTGCCCAGGGCCTTTTCCTTGTCATGCCATAACTCGAGCCTGCCTGCTTGCAAACTTTGAGCACCTATACATAACAGCGAAAAAGCTTGGTTTGGAACATTTGGCTTATCGAAATGCAGCGCAAGATGCCCAACTGTGAATTTTATTTTGCCAGTTTGAAAATTTGTTGTACCTTTGCATTCCAAAAAGTGGCCAAAAACGGCAAAAAAATAAAATTATATGGTTGTAAAAAGAGAGCAATATGTTGATAATCTTGTTGGTTCAATGCATAATGGACTCATTAAGGTCGTAACAGGGCTTGCAGGCTTTGAGCACCTATGCAAAAAACACAGCGAACAAGCTCCCTTTGGCCATTGGGCGTATCGAAATACAACGCAAGATGTCCGACAATGTATTTTTTCCCCAGAATGATAAATTGTTGTATCTCTGCATTCGGTTTCAAAAAATAAAAAAATGAAGTTTTGAAATCGAAATTAATTATAAAGTTAATAAACAGGATATTATACACATATCACCACTGCTGAGCATTAACGACGACGTAACAATATTTATTGTATGGCCACGACCACAAAAGATGTTCAGGTCGTCGAAGAGCCACAAATACTACAACAGTGTCACATCCGTCAGCTTAGTGCGTCGACGATATACTATACAGCCGTTTTATTCGAAAATCAATCAAATAACACAGTATAATGGTGCAACGCGAGGTTCTATTTCGAGTTACCAAAGGCGACGACGACACCGTCACCTACGTCAACCACGAAGAAGCGAATCAACTAACTGAAACACAACTAACAAAAAACGGATACTGGATGGTTTTCTGCACACGTTTGTTTTATGATTAAACTACATGTTCTTATTTGCTCTCAACAATAAGCCAAATTTATTGTTATGGACGACGTCTTTTGGCAATGTAAAGCACTAGTGTCCACTTAAAAAACCGAAATCTCGAATTTGGTAAAATGTCAAAATATACCATATGTGAATCAATTATTTATGCAATTGAAAACAAACATGCATCAAAATGGCGATTTCAAATCCGTTTACTGTAAAGGTCATCACAAATGCTTGATATAGTTCAACTAAGAATTATCGGTATAAATTTTTAGTGGACAGCAATGAATGTAAAGGTAAAAACATTTTGCCACGTCAAAATAAAGTTGTATTTTTGCAAAATGAAAAATATACAATCATGTGTACGTATAATATATCTGTTGATGACACCATACTGGAAAAGGTAAAGCCTGTGCTACCTAACGACAAGGCTGTAGAGGCGTGGATGCAGTCGCAGATAGATATTCTTCTACTGCAGCTTGCCGAAAGTCAGACTCGCAAGGCACAGACAGAGGACAGTATCTCCTCACACGCTCGCAGAATTGCCACCATTCATAAGCTACTCCGCCAAGGGCAGGAGTTCACAAGGCCCCAAGAAAGTCCATATTCGCCAGATTTGGAGGCCATCCTTGCCATGCCGTTGGTCGACAAAGTTGATGTGGGGCTCAATGGAGAACTTGCACGCATGGATTATTATAAAGAAAAGTACGGCCTATGAACCGCGTATTCCTTGACACAAATGTGTTGCTGGACGTGTTGCTACACCGTGAGCCTTTTGTCAGCGATTCCGCACGGGTGATGGACATGGGCTTCAAAGGTATAGTTGAACTATACGCCACACCTCTCTCTTTCGCCACATGTCTTTTTGTGGCCCGCAAGTCGCTGGGGTATGCCAACGCATTAGAGGCTTTGAAAATACTTGAACGAAATATAAAGATAGCCTCAATGGACTCAGCACAACTACACGAGGCCTTATACGCCACTGCTCCCGATTTTGAGGATATGCTGCAATACCATGCAGCTATTGCTGCGAATTGTAGCCACATCATCACGCGTAATGAACAACATTTCATCAAAAACGGAATCATGGTGTTGTCGCCGACAGTTTTTTTGCAGTCACCACTTGCCGAATAACACCATCAAGCATGATAATTGAATCGAAAACAAAAAATATAACATTTTGCCAAATGGAAAAAAATGTGTATCTTTGCAGCGTGAAATAACAAAATTAAATGGACACAAGAACACATACACCGCAGTCAAATCAAGTGATTGTAACTCTTGAGGATGGTGCAGCTTTGGC
>CAMNKG010000036.1 GCA_946542135.1 uncultured Bacteroidales bacterium | reverse complement strand
AAGATGCTCAACCCCATCAGCGACGACCGTCGTCATGAGTTCAAAGCCAACGTCGACTACCGTCTCGGCAAGAATGAAGGTCCTAAGATCCCCATTACCGTCAAAGACGAAAACGGCAATCCTCGCGTCAAGGAGATTTATCCTTTCCAGAACTTTGGTGTCAACTTCCTCGCTGTCGCCCAGTCGGGTCGTCCTTATACCAAACAGTTCAGCAACACCCAGCAAACCATCGTAGGTAGCTACCGCGGCGCCCGTCTGCCTTGGGGCTTCTATTTCGATATCGTCGTCGACAAGACTTTCTTCATCCCCATCAAACGCGAAGGCAAGAAAGATCTCCAGACCATGCTTAATGCTGCTATCACTGTCAGAAACCTCTTCGACATCAGAAATGTTACAGGTGTTTTCGCTGTCACCGGCAACCCGAGCGACAACGGTTACCTTACCGACCCCGAAACTCAGTCGGTCATCAACAACCAGCTGGATCCTCAGTCGTATCGTGACATGTACAACATCTACCTCAGTAACAACTTTTGGAACTGGTCTTCGCCGAGAACCATCCGCTTGACATTGACCTACAGTTTCTAATGTTACCAACGTGAAAAATTATAATACGATGAAAAATATATTTATTAAAACAGTTTTATTGGCTTTAGTGTTCTCATCCACCATGGGAACCGCTGTGGCTCGTGAATGCACTACGTGCAAGAAAACGAGTTTCAAGAAGACTGCTGTTCAGAGCAAGGCTGCTGTGTGTAAGCGTGCACAGAGCACCGCCGAATTGAACGTCAACAACGTTCGTGCCCTGATTAACGGCTACGGTAACATGTGGTACGACGGCAGTATTTCCCGGTATAATATTCCTAAAGACGGTACCTCTACTCCTCTCTACTGTGCCGCACTCTGGATCGGTGGTACTGACGTCAACGACCAGTTGCGTCTTGCCGCCCTCCGTTTCGGTCAGAATGGTGACGACTATTGGCCGGGTCCCCTGACTATTGACGGTACCGCCGATGTCACTGTCGAGGTTTGTAACTACTATGACCGTCACTACAAGATTTCTCAGGCTGAAGTCTCTGCTTTTATGGCTATGTTCGATTATACGACCAACCCTCCGACGCAGAATGATAGCTATGATGAAAGCGCTATCGCCAAGGTCATCAAAGAATGGCCCGCTCATGGCAACTTCGCTAACCAGTCTCCTTATCTGGCTCCTTTCTTCGATGCCGACGGTAACGGTATCTATGAATATCAGAAAGGTGACTATCCCTACTATGACTTCTCCAATGCACTTTGCCCCCGCACCCTCAAGGCTGCCCTCGACCCGGGTGAAACTTATGAACCTTATCCTACTATGGAAGACTCTATGGGTATCGTTAAAGGCGGTCTACTTAGCGACCAAGTCCTCAAAGGCGACCAGACCATTTGGTGGGTCTTCAACGATATGGGTAACACTCATACCGAATCGGGTGGTCAGGCTATCGGTCTCGAAATACGTGCCCAGGCTTTTGCCTTCTCTACTAATGACGAGATCAACAACATGACTTTCTATACCTACGAGATTATCAACCGTTCTACTTATGAACTTCGCAACACTTATTTCAGCCAGTGGGTCGACCCGGATTTGGGCTACGGCTATGATGACTATATCGGATGCGACGTAAAACGTGGTTTGGGTTATTGCTACAACGGTAAGGATGTCGATGGCCCTGGTACGGGTGCCTTCAGCGGCGTTCCCCCGGCAGTCGGTATCGACTTCTTCCAGGGTCCCTATATGGATCCCGATGGTATGGACAACCCCAAGATCGACATCGCCAAAATGGAAGCCAACTATCCTGAACGTCTTGCCGACTATCGCAACCCCGATGGTACCTATAATATCATCCGCCTCTCCGACGACGCTGACCTCTTCTATCCCCTCGCTTGGTATTTCACGCCTAACGACTCGATCGGTAACTGCGCCATCAACGGTGTAAACTTCGGTAATGAAATCGTCGATGACGAACGTTTCGGTATGCGCCGTTTCGTTTACTATGAGAACAGCTCCAACAGCATCAACGGTGAGCCCTCCAAGGCTACTGACTACTACAACTACCTTCAGGGTTACTGGAAAAACGGTCAACGTATGAAATTCGGTGGTAATGCTATCTCCAACGGTACTTCCGACATCAGCTGCGACTTCATGTATCCTGACGATAGTGACCCGCTCCACTGGGGTACCAACGGTGTCGTTCCCGATGCTGATTACCATCCCGATGACTGGACTGAGGTGACGGCTAGTGCCAACAACCAGCCTGGTGACCGCCGTTTCATGCAGTCCGCTGGTCCCTTCACGCTGAAACCTGGCGCTGTCAACTATATCACCGTCGGTATTCCTTTTGCTCAGGCTCCCAGCGGTTCGGCTTGGACTTCTGTGGGTATCCTCCGCGAGATCGACGACGTTTGCCAATCGCTCTTCGAGAACTGTTTCAAGGTCCTTGATGGTCCGGAAGCTCCTACACTGGTTGTTCAGGAACTTAACAATGAGGTTATCCTCTATATCACCTACGAAAACACCAACTCGAACAACTATAATGAAAGATATCACGAAGAAGATGCTTCCATCTTGAAGTCCTATCCTGAACCTCAGCGTTATTATGATTTTGAAGGTTATCAGATCTATCAGCTCGTCGATGCCAATGCTTCTATCGCCGACATCAACGATGAAAACAAGGCTCGCCTTGTGGCTCAGTGCGACGTCGAGAACTACTATCCTATCAAGAACTATGCCGGCTATGACTCCATCGACCCTGTTACCGGCGAATTCGTAACCGACCCCAACCTCCCCATCGGAACGTTGGTCAACTACACCTCCAACTCTGCTACCAACCTCCTTACCGGCCGCATCATGGTTACTGGTGCCAACAAGGGCATCCAGCATGTCTTCCGTATCACGACTGACCAGTTTGCAAGTGGTACCAACACCAACCTGATCAACAACAAGGAATACTACTATATCTGTGTGGCTTACGCTCACAACCGTTATAAAGAGTATAGCCAGTCGGATCCTACCAAACTCGATGGTCAGAAGGAACCCTACCTCGCTGGTCGTAAAAACGAGCATGGCGGTACGATTACTCCTGTTGTCGCCAAACCTCATAATCCGTTCTCGGAGAATGGCGGTACTATCGTCCAGGCTACCTTTGGCATGTCGCCCAACATTACCCGTATCGAAGGTAACGGCAACGGCGGTAATGCCCTTCAGATTTCCAACGAGTCTCTTGAAGAACTTATGGGTGCACCTGGTCAGCCCGCTAAGGCTCCCGGCAATTTCGTTGACCGTATCCAGGGTAACAACTATACCTGGTCTATGGAAAACCCCTGCGTCCTCGCTCATCCTCGTTACGAACAGAACGCCGGTCCTATCAACGTCCGTATCATCGACCCGCTCAACGTTAAGGGTGGTCAGTTCTACATTCAATTCGACGGTACCACTGACTCCTCCAAGTGGGTTATCTCTAAAGTCGACGGCACTCCGCTCTACGACAACGTCTATTCCGATACCGCTGATTTCGTAATCAGCCGCTACAACGAACAACTTTTCCTCGATTTGGGTATCTCTGTGGCTATCACCAATCCCAAGCCTATCGCTTCTTCTCTCGAGGTCTCTGATGGTTCTGTCAATGGTGGTATCATTAACGATGGTTCCATCTTGAGTTCCACAATGGTTTTCTCCGACAACAACCATCAATGGCTCTCCTCTGTGCCTGACCTCGACTACAGCCCTGTCTATAACTGGATCCGTAGCGGTAAACAGTACGCCGCTCCCGGTAACCTCAATTCCTTCCTTGGCGACACTACCGAGTTCACCGGCAACGAGCCTTACCTCGACGATGACTATTATAAAGACCTTGTCGAGATTGTTCAGGTGGGCGACCGTACGCTCGAGCGTATTAATACCACGGCTATGGATGCCAACCAGAATTTCGAAGGCGTGTTGATGGGAACATGGGCTCCCTACGGCCTGGTGTCGACCAGAGATTACCATCCTGGTTTCTCTCTCCAGTATTATCTGGCACAGAATACCATCGACTCTCTCCACCGCACTCAGAAAAACACGTACAAGCACAACTACTATGACATGCAGCGCCGTCTGATGAACCACACCAGCAACAAGTCTATCATGTTCAACGATATGTCTAAGTTGCCCAGCGTCCGCATCGTCATCACATCCGATACCTCCAAGTGGACTCGCTGCCCCGTCATCGAAATGTGCGAAGACTACACTCAGTCTGAAGGCAACGCTCGCCGTTTCCAGGTGCGTAGACATGCTTCTATCGACAAAAACGGTGACACTGCTACGGTTTCCGGTGCCAGCACCGACCCGGGCAGCCCCAACTACATCAGTGACCGCGGTATGGGTTGGTTCCCCGGCTATGCCATCAACCTCTCTACCGGCGAACGTCTGAATCTTATCTATGGTGAAGACTCTCGCTACGCTCAGTACAATGGTCGCGACATGATGTGGAACCCCGTCAGCACCCGCACGGTGGGTACTCAGAATTATATCCTCGGTGGTCGCCATTTCGTCTATGTCATGAATGCCATGACTCAGCGCTTCCCGCGTTTCCACAGATATGATGAGAACTACTTCCCGCAGAACTACGCTTCTCCTTCTTATGATGCCGGCGCTTGGTCGCTCAAGATGCTCCGCTCGTTGGATCATATCATGACTTCTACCTTCCTGCAGCCCTCCAACGGTACGGTGTATATCTCCAACGGTCTCGTGGTCGACGAAGACAAGCCTTATGCACTCCCGATGCGCGACTCTGCCGCATTCCTCTTCAGCACCGTCGCTTGGGTCAATATGCCTATAGCTACTGAGACAATCAACAATCCTAAGGATATTCCTTCCGATGTGACTATAGATCTTAACGTCAATAGCCGCTACTCTCAATACCTTGGCGACAACCAGACCAAACCTAATAACATGGGTCTGCCTCTCTTGAACGACAACAACCCCATGTACATGTTCGAGATGACTCCCGACATCGTCACACTTACTGGTCAGGCCTCCAACGCCAATGCTTCGCAGGACTTAAAGGATTCCATCATGGCAGCCATCAATGTTGTCCCGAATCCCTACTACAGTCACTCTGCTTACGAGACTTCAAGCCAGCTGGAAACTAAGGTTCGCTTCATCAATGTCCCGGGCAATACAACCATTACGGTCTACTCGCTCGATGGCACTGTTGTGAGAAAGTTCCCCAGCACGCCGTCCAACACGACTACCTACGACTGGGATCTCCACAACCACAACGGCATTCCTATCGCCGGTGGTATGTACCTGATC
Source organism: uncultured Bacteroidales bacterium (assembly GCA_946542135.1). GTDB lineage: Bacteria > Bacteroidota > Bacteroidia > Bacteroidales > P3 > Colimorpha. The sequence goes on along the minus strand of CAMNKG010000036.1, from coordinate 9,732 downwards.
CACTTCAGCACTCCCGGCATCGGCGAGCGCGTCGTGAAATGGTTCGGCACTATGCGTCCTGTTGACTTGAACTCGTTCCAGTTCTAATTTTTCATGAATCTTTAAAATATGACAAAAATGAAAAGAATAGTAAGTATATTGACTGTAATTGCTTTGACTTCTCTGTTGTCGACGCCTCGCCTGATGGCAGGTAATGACAATCGTAGAGGTACGGCAGGTGGCCCGGAGTTGCTCATCAATCCCTGGGCCCGCAGCAGCAGCTGGGGCGGCATCAACAGTGCCTGTGCTCGTGGCATTGATGCTTTCTTTAGCAATATTGCTGGTCTTGCCTTTGTCCAAAAAACGGAGTTCGTCTATACCAATACTATGTGGCTCGGCGGTAAAAGCGGTCTTAGAAGCGGCGCCTCCATCAACTCTTTCGGTCTCGCCATCCGTTTGGGCGAAGCCAGCGTCCTTGGCGCTTATGTCATGTCGATGGGCTTCGGCGATATCGACAGAACTTCTGTTTCAAGCCCTGAAGCGGGTAGCAACGGTACATTCTCTCCCAATTTTATGAATATCAACGTGGGTTTCGCCCACTCTTTCACCAACTCTATCCATGGCGGTGCTACCGTCAAGGTAATCAATGAGTCGACCGACAACGTTACTGCTACTGGTGTCGCCCTCGATGCTGGTATTCAGTACCTCACCGGCGCTGACGATGAAATCAAATTCGGTATCTCTCTGAAGAATATCGGACCGGCTTTCAGCTTCAGCGGTACGGGTCTGTCGTTCACCACGGTGAATGAGTCCGGCAATCCGATGACGGTGGAATTCCGTTCCTATGAGATGGAACTTCCCACTTGCTTGAACATCGGCGCCAGCTACGATTTCCTTTTCGAAAAATGGGATCAGCGCTTAACCGTGGCTGCCAACTTCACTTCTAATGCATTCTCGCGCGACAATTTCGGCCTTGGCTTTGAGTACTCCATGCTCAAACGTTTCATGGTCCGTGCTGCTTATGTCTATCAGCGTGGCCTTTGGGACAGTAGCGAAAGAGCTACTGCCATCGCTGGCCTCTGTGCAGGTGCTTCCGTGGAGTTCCCCTTCGGCAAGGAAGGCAACACCGCCCTTTCACTTGATTATTCCTACAGAAGCTCTTACAACATGAGAGGAAGCCACTCTATCGGCGCCACTTTCAAGTTCTAAATTGGGTTTCTTACATAACATCAGAATTAGGAAAGGTCTTTTTCGGACCTTTCCTAATTTTTAACGACTTCCGTCAACCCCTTTCGACCTATCGTCGTTCTTTAAGTAAATAGCTTTTTGGCTAATGTTTAATTACCGTAACTGCGGAAAAAAACTCTTTTATGTCAGAAATTAAGTATTATAGCGAGGAAGGCCTCCAAAAGTTAAAAGATGAACTGCATCAGCTTATTGCTGTGGAACGTCCGGCTGCTTCTGCGGCTATTGCCGAAGCCCGCGACAAAGGCGACCTCTCGGAAAACGCCGAGTACGACGCCGCTAAAGAAGCCCAGGGGCACCTTGAGGCTCGCATCTCCAAACTGCAAGACCTGATCGCTAATGCTCGTCTGCTTGACGAGTCGAAAATCGATACCTCCAAAGTGCTGCTCCTGTCTAAGATTACGATCAAGAACACCAAGAACAATATGAAGCAGACTTATACCATCGTTCCCGAAAGTGAGGCCAACCTGAAGCAAGGTCTCATCTCGGTTTCCTCTCCTTTTGCTCAGGCCTTCCTGGGCAAGAAAGCGGGCGATAATGTGGAGGTTGTGGTACCCGCTGGCACCATGCATTTCGAAATCCTTACTGTCGAACGTTAAAATACGATTCTTATGGCTAGTATTTTTTCTCGTATCGTGGCAGGTGAAATACCGTGCTACAAGGTGGCCGAGACTGACCACTGTCTTGCTTTTCTTGATGTCAACCCAGTGGTGAAAGGCCATGTCCTGTGTATCCCCAAGAAAGAGGTGGACTATATTTTCGATCTGGATGACGACCTGTTTGTCGAACTCCATCGCTTCAGCCGCAAGGTTGCCAAAGGCCTCAAGAAGGTGTGTCCTTGCATCAAAGTGGGTGTCGCCGTGGTCGGCATCGATGTGCCGCATACGCATATCCATCTGATGCCGCTCAACGCTCCTGGCGACCTGAATTTCAGTCATCATGTCAAGATGGAACCTGACGAGATGAAGGCTCTGGCCGACCAGATTGCTGCTGCAATCGAATAAGAGGCCGTCTTTTTGCTGTCATCCTCTGAAATGAATAAAAGCCTTCGGACTTGTCGCAAGTTCCGAAGGCTTTTTCTTTGTCGTATTGTCGTTTGGGGATTCGGTCTGTTTAGTTGTTGTAGGTGTATTCGCCGTGCTGGCTGCGGACTATCACTTGCGCCTTGTCGTACGCCTCGCAGTGTCCTATGATTTGTGCGTCAATGTTGAAGCTGCGGCTGATGTCGATGATGCCCTGCGCGGTGGTTTCATCGGTATAGATTTCCATACGGTGACCCATGTTGAAGACGGTGTACATCTCGCGCCAGTCGGTGCCGCTTTGCTCTTGGATAAGACGGAAGAGGGGTGGAGTGGGGAAGAGGTTGTCTTTCACTACGTTTAGGTGGTCAATAAAGTGAAGCACCTTGGTTTGTGCGCCACCGCTGCAGTGTATCATACCGTCAATTTTGGGACGGTATTCGTCAAGGATACGGCGAATGACGGGGGCGTAGGTGCGTGTTGGCGAGAGGACCATACGACCGGCGTCGACACCGTCGACCTCGGTGGCGTCGGTGAGGCGTTTGTTTCCGCAATAAACAATCTCGTCGGGCAGGCAGTTGTCAAAACTTTCGGGGAACTGTTGGGCATAATGCTTGCTGAACACGTCGTGGCGTGCCGAGGTAAGGCCATTGCTTCCCATGCCGCCATTGTATGTCGTCTCGTAGGTGGCTTGTCCATAGGAGGCCAAGCCTACTATAACGTTGCCGGGACGTATGTGGGCGTTGTCGATGATGTCGGCACGTCGCATACGAGCTGTAACGGTGCTGTCGACGATGATGGTGCGCACCAGGTCGCCCACGTCGGCTGTCTCGCCGCCGGTGAGCGTGATGCCGATGCCCAGGTCGCGCATCTGCTGCAGGAACTCTTCGGTGCCGTTGATGACAGCGCTGATGACTTCGCCGGGGATGAGCCGCTTGTTGCGGCCTATGGTGCTGCTGAGCAGTATGTTGTCGGTGGCACCGACACAGAGCAGGTCGTCAAGGTTCATCACTACGGCATCGATGGCAACACCTTTCCATACGCTAAGGTCGCCAGTCTCGCGCCAGTAAAGATATGCCAACGACGACTTGGTGCCGGCACCGTCGGCATGCATTATGTTGCAGTATTCGGGATCGCCGCACAGTATGTCGGGAATAATCTTGCAAAAAGCTTTGGGGTAGAGTCCTTTGTCAATGTTTTTGATGGCATTGTGGACATCTTCTTTGGCTGCAGAGACACCTCGCAGATTGTATTTCAGGTCGTTCATTGTTCATAATTTTTTTGCAAAGGTACTAATTTTTCAGTGTTTAAAGAAAAAAATGTATCTTTGCATTTACAAAAAATCTTGATGCGTTTGCTATGTATCTTAAACACAATCTTGTAGTAGCTCTCCTTGCTCTTGCTTTCCTGGTGCAGCCCACCGCTTCTTTTGCACAGCATTCCACTGCTCTTACAGGCAGCAGGAATGATTTTAAGCTGACTTTGTTGTCGCTGGGCAGTGGTTCGACACGCATCACCTACGAGCACGCATTCAACATCCATAACAGCGCCGAGGCTACCGTAGGCATTATCGGTATGGGTTGGGATTGGATGAACCATTCCGATCCGGCGGGTGTCCTTTTCAAGTTTGCCTACAAATGGCGCCTCATCCCTCAGTTGGGCTCGGATAGTTGGTTGGCAGGCTTCTACGTCAAACCGGAACTGGTGTTCGCTGGCTTCAGACAAAAATGGAAATATCAGGATCGCTGGGATGAAATTCCAAAAGACCCCTGTCTGACGCGTCAGTTGGCCTTGCTGGCAGAATGTGGATATCAGCTCGTTGCCGGATGGTTTGTCTTCGACGGCTATTGCGGCCTCGGTCCTTCGTTCGGAACGGGTAACGACTACAACTACTATCATAGTTTCATGCTATTCCCAAGCGACGGATGGCTGGCGTTTACTGCCGGTTTCCGTGTGGGTGTGGCTTTCTGATATTCATTTTATTCCTTTATTATATATGAAGATTAATCCTAAATTTAAGGTCCGTCGGGTGGCCGATGAGGATATCGTGCTTGTCCAGGGCCGTAACCCAGGCGACATGACGACAGTCATAGCCCTCAACGAGACATCGCTTTTCCTCTGGCACAACTTGGAGGGACGCGATTTCGAACAGCACGATGTCGCGGAATTGTTGCTACAACGCTTCGAGGTGGACGACGATCGTGCCCATAAAGATGCACAGGCATGGATTCTGCAATTGAAGGAAAACGGTATTCTGATATGATGGAATGTCGTTCTTTGTCGTTGGCAGGCGTCACGGTCTGTGTCTCCTCGCCGGATCTTGCACGCTTTTTCGACGCGTGTGGCGGCTTCGGATGTTTCTGCACCAGCGATGCCACTCCGCATTGGGTGGTGCGTTACGGTCAGCCGGTCGCGCCATGGAACGATGCCACGCTCCTCTCCGAATTTCACTTCCTGGAAAACCAAAGCCGTTGCTGTTTCCTCCGCAGCGGGGATAGTTACCAGTTTGCCATGTATTCCGACGTCGGTAACCAGCTGCTGGTGTGCTTGCAATACCGTTGGGGGGCTTCGGTGGTCGATATTTCGTCGTGCGACGATGTGCCTGCCTGGCGTTTCTCGCTTTGGTTTGCATGCTCTCTGTTGGGCCTTCAAGCTGACGCCACCTTTGTCCACAGCTCCGCCGTCGTCTGGCAGGGACAGACTGTACTCTTCCTCGGCGAGTCGGGAACAGGCAAGAGCACCCATACCCGTCTGTGGCTGCAGACCATTGAGGGGTGCCAGTTGCTTAACGACGACAGCCCGTTTTTGCGTCTGGTGGATGGTGTCCCCATCGTCTACGGAAGCCCGTGGAGCGGCAAGTCGCCGGTGTTCTCCCCGCGCCATTTCCCGCTGAAGGCAGTGGTGCGTCTCTCGCAGGCTTCGCACAATGCCATCCGCCGGCTCTCTGTGGTGGAAAGCTTTGGCGCCTTGCAGCCTTCCTTGCCCCCCGCCCTGATGCAGGACGACGGCATTCGAACTGCTGATAGTGGCAGTGGAATGAATGCTGCCGATCTTCTCATCGAGATGATATCGCAGACGCTGACGGCCGTCCCGGTCTATCATCTCCAGTGTCTGCCTGATGACGATGCCGCACGTCTCTGCTTTGCCACACTGTTCGGCACCAGTCAAACACCCATGCATAGCGCAAGAAAGGAGATGTTTTGAAACGCAAGCGTATATTGTTGCCAAATAGCGTGAACAGCTTTGTTGTCGAAGAACTCCATGCCCGTCTGCAACAGGGCTATACCGTTCGTATCGCCTTCGGCGGTACCAGCATGCTGCCCCTCATCGATCCGCAGTGCGACAAGGTAGTCCTGCAGCCGGTAACATCAGAACAAGCGCTTCACCGGGGCGATGTATGTCTCTTCATCTACGAGGGCCGCTGCGTCGTCCATCGTCTGATACGGATCCGTGGCGAAATGCTGACTTTTCGCGGCGATAATTGTCGCCAGACAGAAACGGTCGGCCGACAGGCTGTATGGGCACGGTTGGTGGCCGTAGAGCACGCCGACGGCAGCGAGCAGCAGTGTGCTTCGCCCGAGTGGCGCAGGTTGTCACGAAAAGTGTCCCGCCGTCGCACACTCGTCAACCTTCCCTACATCCTTTTTTCCCGCCGTCAGCGGCGTTGGCAGCGGTGGGTCTATTTCGTCGCCCTTGTCCTGCTGATGTGGGCTCCCGTCGGCGGCCTCGGTGTGCCGCTCGACAATTTCGTTCTCGGCATCCGCATGGACCATCTGCTGCATGCCTCGGTCTACATCCCCTGCGCCTTCTTCCTGGCCGATTTCCCACTCCTTGCGCGTCCCTTATGGCGCTCCTGGTTGGCGGCACTGCTCATCGCCGTCACCACTGAGTCGGTCCAGTGGCTCCTGCCTTACCGCGGCTTCGACATCAATGACCTTATCGCAAATTTTCTGGGCGTGACACTGGGTTGGACTTGTATGGCTTGGCGATTTCGTAAATCAAATAAAATCAAACAGTAAGGCGGATTGTTAAAATAATTAGCAGGCAGAAAGATAATTATTGGCAATAATTTCGTATTTTTGCAAAACAATTCCAGCACTCCCACAATCCTCTTACGAGCTGCATTTGGGAGTTGGTGGTTTTTGTAAAAAGCTTTAAATGAATTTAATATATTGTAATTTTTGAAGTATGTCTGACACACTTGTTATCACTCCTACATACAACGAAAAAGAGAATATAGAGAGAATTATCCGTAAGGTTTTCTCACTTGACAAACAGTTTGATATGCTTATCGTCGAAGACAATTCCCCCGACGGTACTGCTGATATCGTCAAACGTCTGATGCTCGAATTCCCCGACCGTCTTTTCATCAAGGAACGCAAAGGCAAGCTGGGTCTCGGCACGGCCTATCTCGAAGGCATGCGCTGGGGCAACGAACATGGCTACGACTACATGATAGAGATGGACGCCGATTTCAGCCACAACCCCGACGACCTCCCTCGCCTCTATGAGGCCTGCGCCTCCGGCAAGGGCGACGTTGTGGTGGGCAGCCGCTATGTCGATGGCAAAATAAGCGTCGTAAACTGGCCTATGGGCCGCCTCATGATGAGCTATTATGCCTCTAAATACGTCCGTCTCATAACGGGCATGAAGGTCTGCGACGCCACCGCCGGCTTCGTTTGCTGGAGCCGTAAGGTGTTGGAAAAGATGAAATTCGACAAAGTGAAATTCGTCGGATATGCATTCCAAATCGAAATGAAATACACGGCCACCCGTCTTGGCTTCAAGATTTACGAGGTGCCTATCATCTTCACCGACCGCGTGTTGGGAACTTCCAAAATGAGCATGAAAATTTTCAAGGAGGCTTTCTTTGGCGTCTTCTCGCTGCGCTTCCGCAAATGGAAAAAATATTGAAAACACACTGTGATTATGAATTATCGTAATGTTCTCCCTTCTTTGTTCAAAGTGACGGCTTTTGCTGTCGTTTTTGCCTTCTCCGCCTCGGCGGTTGCCCAAAATCTCCGTCTCTCTATCCAGCAGACGATGGACTATACCCTTTATCCCCGCAGCGGCGTGGTGGCAACACAGTTCGTCGGCAACGGCAACCAAATAGCTTATGTCAAAAACGACACCCTCTTCATCGGCACCCCTGGCTCCATGAAAAAAATGATCACCGTCGATGAGGTCAACAAAGTCCTTCACGCTGCCGGCGAGGCTGAACTCAGAAGCTTCTATGGCGTCGAAGTGCTTAGCGACAAAGAGATACGCTTCTCGTTGAGCAACCGCAAGTGCTTCGTCTACAATACGCGCAAGCGCACGCTCTCCATGGCCTACGAAGGCGCCGACGGCGAGAATGTCGACATCGAGCCTCATGGTTTCCAGCAGGCCTATACGCGCGACAACAACCTTTACATCAACACCAATGGCAAGGTTTTCGCCATCGAGGACCCCAATCCGGGCATCGTCTACGGTCAGCCGGTCCACCGTCATGAGTTCGGCATCGAGAAAGGCACTTTCTGGTCGCCCAAGGGCAGCTACTTGGCGTTCTACCGGATGGACGAAACCATGGTGACCGACTATCCTCTGGTCAATACCAACACCCGCATCGCCACCACCAAGCCGTTCAAATACCCCATGGCGGGTATGAAAAGCCACGAAGTGACTGTGGGCATCTATAACACCACGACCGAAAAAGTGACCTATCTCGCAACACGCAAGGACGAATCGGTCGCCGAACGCGAGAACTATCTGACCAACCTCTCCTGGAGCCCCGACGAGAAATACCTCTATATCGCCAAGATTTGCCGCGGACAGGACCATCTCTGGATGGAACGCTACGATGTCGAGACGGGCAAGCTGGACAAGGTGCTCTTCGAAGAAACCAACGCACACTATATCGACCCGCAGGAGGGCGTCTTCTTCCTGCCGCAACATAACGACCAGTTCCTCTGGTTCAGCGAACGCGACGGCTACAAGCATCTCTACCTCTACAACACCGACGGCACCCTTGTCAAGCAGCTTACCAAAGGCGACTTCGATGTGCTCAGCATTATCTCTTTCGACGCCAAAGGCGAGAATGTGTTTGTCTATTCCAACAAGCAGGATCCTACGGGACGTTATGCCTACAAGGTCAACGTCAAGAGCGGTGAGATGACCCTGCTCACCCCCGACCCCGGTACCCACACCGTCACGGTCAACGCCTCGGGCACCAGCATCATCGACCGCTTCTCCAGCCTGACGGTGCCTTCGCGTACCCTCTTGCGCGGTGTCAAAAACAAGTCGGTATCCACCATCAACGACATCACCAGCCCCTTGGCTGAATATGCCATGCCGGGCATCGAAATGGGCAGCATCAAGGCTGCCGACGGCACCACCGACCTCTACTACCGCCTCATCACGCCCCCCAATATGAAGAAAGGTGAGAAATATCCCACCCTCGTATACGTCTACGGTGGCCCTCATAGCCAGTTGGTTACCAATTCTTGGCTCGGCGGCGGCAATCTCTATTTCCTCTTCTTGGCACAGCAGGGCTATGTCGTCTTTACGCTCGACAATCGCGGCACCGACAATCGTGGCTTCGCCTTCGAAAGCTGCACACACCGTCATCTGGGCGAAATAGAGATGGCCGACCAGATGGAAGGCGTCAAATTCCTGCAGTCGCTCCCCTATGTCGACAAAGACCGCATGGGCGTTGAGGGTTGGAGCTTCGGCGGATTCATGACGATCACCATGAAGTTGGCTCACCCTGACATCTTCAAGGTGGCGTGCGCCGGTGGTCCTGTCATCGACTGGAAATGGTATGAGGTGATGTACGGCGAACGCTATATGGACACTCCCGACGAGAACCCCGAGGGCTACCAGAACACTTCGTTGGTCAATAAGGCCGGCGACCTCGAAGGCCGTCTCCTCGTCATCCACGGCGCCGAAGACAATACCGTCGTTTGGCAGAACTCTATCGAGTTTATCCAGGCCTGCATCAAGAAGGGCAAGCTGGTGGATTACTTCATCTATCCGCACCACGAACACAACGTCCTCGGTCGCGACCGCGTACACCTCTACAACAAGATGTTCCAATACTACGAGGACTACCTGAAATAAAGGCAGCCCGGCAGTACAATGATGGAAATTTTTGCTCTGTTTGTAAAAATCATCCCCGATTGGCTACTAATGGAGTATAGAAAAATATATTCACTATGAAACGTATCATGATTGCCATCATTGTACTGCTGCCCTTTGTTGCGGCGGCGCAGAACGGAATCAGCAAAAAGCAAAGCCGCCAGCGGCTCGACGCCCTGCAGCGGCTGGAGAAAAGCTACAACATTTGTGCATATGCCGACGATACCATCCACACCGATACGATTCCCGCTGTCGGGACTGCCATTGACGAAGAGGAAATCGACGACGTCTTCGTCTTCGTGGAAAACGAGGCCGAATTTCCAGGCGGCGACAGCGCGCTGTATATGTTCATCTGTATGAATCTCAGCTATCC
>CAMNKG010000035.1 GCA_946542135.1 uncultured Bacteroidales bacterium | reverse complement strand
GACCTGGCCGACAGCGACAAATACCGCCGCCACTGGCCCTATCTGCGCGACCGCCGCATCGACAGCTACAGCCCCATCCTGAAACGCTTCATCGACGAGGACTGACAACAACGGCACCACACACCAAGACAATACCTTACAACACAAAGATATAACCCATTACATGATCATCACTCCAACACCCAAAGACCGCGGATTCTACATGCCGGCAGAATGGGAGAAGCACGAAGCCACCTGGCTCAGCTATCCCCACAACGAAGACTCTTGGCCCGGAAAAATCGAGACCATCTTCTCCTCATACCACCTGTTTATCAAAACCCTTACCGAGGTGGAGACCGTACACATCAACGTGCAAGACGAGGCTATGGAGAACCACGTCAGACAAGCCCTTAAGGCCGCCGATGCCTTCATGGTGAACATCGAGTTCCACCGTTTTCCCACCAACGACGCCTGGTGCCGCGACCACGGTCCCGCGTTTCTGCTCAACCACAAGGTGGCCGGAATGCGCGCCCTGGTCAACTGGGACCACAACGCCTGGGGCGGCAAATACCCCTACGACCTCGACACGCAGATTCCCGCACGCATTGCCGACGCCATGGGCATCACCATGTTCGAACCCCATATCGTGATGGAGGGAGGCTCTATCGACGTCAACGGCAAAGGCGACCTGCTGACCACCGAATCCTGTCTGCTCAACCCCAACCGCAATCCCAACCTCTGCCGCGAAGAGATAGAGGCGCACCTCAGAGCCTACTACGGGGTGGACAACATCATCTGGCTGGGCGACGGCATCGTGGGCGACGACACCGACGGCCACGTCGACGACCTGAGCCGCTTTGTGGACGAAAGCACCATCATCACCGCCGTGGAGGAAGACCCCAACGACGAGAACTACGCGCCCCTGCAGGCCAACCTGAAGCGGCTGCGCAGCTGCCGCTTAGCCAACGGCAAGCAGCCCACCATCGTGGAGTTGCCCATGCCCGCACCCGTAATATGGGAAGACCAGCGGCTGCCGGCATCGTATGCCAACTTCTACATCTGCAACGGCCTCGTCATCTTCCCCACCTACAAATGCGACAACGACACACGCGCCGCTTACATCCTGGAGGAATGTTTCCCCAACCGCGAAATAGTGGGCATCGACAGCACCGACATCATCTGGGGGCTGGGCAGCTTCCACTGCCTGAGCCAGCAGATGCCGATGTGAGATTATTTTTGCTTTAATTTTAACGGGATAACGGGATAACGATATAACGATATAACGGGAAAACGATATAACGGGATAACGATATAACGGGATAACGATATAACGAAAAACGAAAAACGAAAACGAAAATAATGACACTAAAAAAAATCCTCACGTTGATTATCCTCTGTGGCGCTGCCGTTGTTGCGCAGGCTCAGGCTAAAGGATATGAGTTCACCTATCAGGAAAAGGTGGACATCGGGCAACAGTTGAACCAGCTTGACGAGAGCATGCGCGCCGCCATGCAGAGTTTCCTCGCGAAACGCAAGAGTTTCTACTCCCTCACCTTTGCCGACGGCAAGTCCTATTTTGAGAAGAACAAGAAAATCAGCGACGACGACATGGGCATGGGACAGTCGATGCCCACCCTCTACGTGGACTTCGGCAAGCAGGAGCAGACCTCGCTGGTGCAGTTTTTCGGTCGCAACTTCCTGGTCGACGACACCTTGAGCCGCATGAACTGGGTTATGGACACGGCGACGAAGACCGTTGCCGGCTTGCATTGCCTCAAGGCCACCTATGCCGACAGCAACAGCACCGTGACCGTCTGGTTCTCCACCGAGACCCCCATACCCGCAGGGCCTTACACTTTCTATGGCCTCCCCGGCCTGGTGACCGAAGTGGAGATGGGACCCGTCACCTACACCCTGACCCAAATCAAAGTGCTCGACGCGAAGCCCACCATCGAGAAACCCAAGAAAGGCAAAAAAGTGACCCAGGAGGAGCTGCAGAACATCATCAAGACCAAGCTTGAAGAGATGGGATTCGGCGGCGGAGAAGGAACCCAAATCATGCGCTTCTGACGATGAGAGCAGCAAGTACAGCCATCCTTATAGTTCTGCTGACAGCAGCAGGGGCGCTGCAGGCGCAAATCAAAGGACGCGTGATGCTCAGCGACAGCGAACCCGCCGCCTACGCCACCGTGATGCTCTACGCCGACAGCAACACGCAGACCACGCCCAAAGCCTATGCCATCTCAGACGCCAAAGGCGACTTCAACATCAAAACCCAGCCCTCGGCCGGCAACTGGATTGTGGTTCGCTATTTAGGCTACAAAGAATACCGTCAGCAGGTACCCCTCGACGGCAAACCGCTGGCCATCAAGCTGAAGAAAGACGCCCAGCGGCTCGACGCCGTCACGGTGGAATCGACCTACAAGAGCGTGGAGGTGGTGGGCGACACGATACGTTTCAACGCCCAATACTACAAGACCGGCGCCGAAGACAATGCGGCAGAGCTGCTCAACAAGATTCCCGGCATGGAAGTCAGCGACAACGGCGAGGTGAGCTACGGCGGACAAAAGATAGACAAGATCACCATAGACGGACGCGACATGTTCTCGTCGGGCAGCGACGGAGCCTTGCAGACCTTGTCGGCCGACGCCATACAAGGCGCCGAAATATTGCGCAACGCACGAAGCAACAGCATCATAGACAACTTCTCCGGCCGCGAGCTGACCACCCTCAACCTGAAAACCGACGGACGTACACGCCTCAACGGCAAACTGTCGGCCATGGGAGGCCTCAAGGACAAGTTCAAAAGCGAGAACTCGCTGCTGCTGATAGGCAAAAAGCTCTCGCTTACCAGCATCCTGTCGGTCAACAACACCGGCGAAGCCGTATTCTCCATCAACGACTATATCATGCATATCGTGGGGCTCGAGAACCTGCTGACACGCAGCGAGAAAGGCTTCTCGTTCTCTGCCGACGAGCTCTCGATGCTGATGCCACCAGCCAACGTATACAAGTCGCGGAACGGCGTGGCGACCCTCAGCGGCAACTGGCAGCCCACGGAGCGCTTCAAGATGAAAGGCAACCTGATATTCCACGGCAACGACCTCGACGCCGAATCGCTGTCGGAACAAGAATTCTTCACCCTGGGCATGGTGAACATCCATTCGCTCACCAACCGCAACGGCAACCGCTTCTTCAGCGGACAGCTGCAAGAGACCTGGACACCGCGCGACAACATAGAAATCAGCAACAGCACCCGCTTCACCCGCACGCGCATCGTCAACGACGACAGCCTGAGCGAGAGAGGGCTGAGTTACGACCTTACCGCTTTGGAGAACAGCGACATGCACAAAGAAGGCATCGACGAGGAGATAGTTGTCAACGTGGAGCTGGGCGACAACCTGCTCTCGGCCCACGTGGCCTACAACCAGAGCCGTCGCAACTACAGCTACGACCTCTTCACCGACCGCATGATGCTGCCCATGGCCTACTACACCCTCATCGACAGCAACTACTACATCGACAGCCGCCGCACGACACGGACCACCTCATTTGCCCCCGATGTCAGCTACGCCATGCAGTTAGGCGACCAGTTTACATTCAGCGCCACCGTAGGCTACAGCTTCGACAAAAGCACCTTCAGCTACCACCCCAAAAGCGGCGACTCCATACACGCCGACCTGACCCTGCAAAGCCCCTCCATCGACGTGGAACTGAGCAAGGACAAAGGTCTGTTCCGCTTCTCCGTAGGGACCCTTATCGGGCGCACCTACGTGAATTCGAGCATCGCTGACCTCGACAACACCTACACCAACGACTTCAACCCCAAAGCCACGCTCACGCTGGCCTTCAGCAGCACCCACAGGCTCACCCTGTCGGCATCACGAAGCGACAACAACATAGAGTTGGAACGGCTGTTGCGAGAACCCATGGCCGAATCCTACAACAACATCTACCGCGGCTCCGCCATCACCGAGCCCTTCTCGGAAACGCGCAACCTGAGCCTCAACTATTACATCTTTGACCTCTTCTCCAACACCCTCTTCTATGCCGCTACCGGCATGACCGACAACCTTTTCACCCTCAAGCCCTACACACGGCAAGACACCTCGATCGTCACGCAGACCTACTACAACAACGACGGCAGCCTGCGCACCACCTACATCACCAGCCATCTCAGCAAAGGCTTGGGACACTGGCCCATAGATGCCAAACTCTATGCCACCCTCACCAAGAACCAGAGCCAGACCAGCGTGAACGGCATGAACGGCGACATGGAGTCGACGACTTGCAACCTGAGTCTGAATTTCGTGTCGCGGAGCAAGAAACACTTCAACGGCGAGATAGGTGGCAACTACCTGACCAACCACAACGACATAGAGACCCTTGCCAATCTGAGCAGCGACATGAAACAATACGGCGGCCACGTGGCTTTTATCGTCAGCTACCCCAAATTCAACGCCTCGGTGCGGCTCAGCGTCACGCATATGGACAACGGCAGCTGGACCCGCGACTTCTACGACCTGGGGTTCCGCATGGAATACCGGCTCAACAAATGGCGGCTGACCCTGCGCGGCAGCAACATCACCCACATCGACAACCAGGACTGGCTGTCGGTCAGTTCCACCCCCGTCTACCTCAGCACGTCAACCTACAGAAAAGTTCCCGGCTACCTGATTGCCGGCGTGGCTTACCGCTTCTGAACACTTTGAAACACAAACACCGCATACGTCACAACCCTACAACATCGCAATCATGAAAGTACATTTTATAGCCATCGGCGGCAGCGCCATGCACAACCTGGCCCTCGCGCTGCACCACAAAGGATATACCGTTACCGGCAGCGACGACGAAATCTTCGACCCCGCCCGCAGCCGCCTCGAGAAAGCAGGGCTCCTTCCCGACAGCGAAGGCTGGCATGCCGAACGCATCACGCCCGACCTCGACGCCGTGGTGCTGGGCATGCATGCCCGCATCGACAACCCCGAACTGCTACGGGCCCAAGAGCTGGGGCTGAAGATATACAGCTATCCCGAATACCTCTACGAGCAGTCGAAGGACAAGCTGCGCATCGTGGTGGGCGGCAGCCACGGCAAAACGACCACAACGGCCATGATACTCCACGTCATGCGCCACTGCGGCATGGAGGCCGACTATATGGTTGGCGCGCAGCTGCAGGGTTTCGACGTGATGGTGAAACTCAGCGAAACGGCAAAAGTCATGGTGCTGGAAGGCGACGAATACCTCACCTCGCCCATCGACCGCCGTCCCAAGTTCCACCTCTACCGCCCCCACGTGGGCATCATCACCGGCATCGAATGGGACCACGTCAACGTGTTTCCCACCTTTGAGATATACAAAGAGCAATTTGCCAAATACATAGACCTTATCGAAGCGGGCGGCACCCTTATCTACTGCGACGACGACCCCGAGGTGCACGACGTGGCCATCAGCAACCGGCGCAACGACATCGCCAAGCTGCCCTACGACGTTCCCGAATACAAGGTGGAGAACGGCGTGACCTACCTGATCCGCCACGACGGCACGACGGTGCCCCTTGAAATCTTCGGACGCCACAACATGCTCAACCTTACGGCGGCACGCTACGCCTGTCGCGAAGTGGGCATCAGCGACGAAGCCTTCGACGAAGCCATACAAAGCTTTGAGGGCGCCGGCAAACGACTGGAATGCCTGTGGAAGACAGACCGCGGCGCCCTGTACAAAGACTTCGCCCACGCCCCCTCGAAGCTCCGCGCCACCGTCAACGCGGCCAAAGAGCAATACCCCGACCGCAAACTCATTGCCTGCATGGAGCTGCACACCTTCAGCAGCCTGACGGCAGACTTTCTCACCCACTACGCCGGATGCATGGCACAAGCCGACATACCGATAGTCTACTTCAACCCCCACGCGCTGCAACTCAAAAAGCTGCCACCCTTGGACAAAGAGCAGGTGGCACGCGCTTTCGACGACCCGCGACTTACGGTGTTCGACGACTCAAAAGCATTGATGCACCACATCAAAAGCATCACCGCCACCTGCACCCAAAGCAACACACCCTACTGCCTGCTGATGATGTCGAGCGGCAACTTTGACGGCATCGACCTCACGCAGCTGACAGCGTAGGCGTCGGCAGCGGGCACACCCGCTTTTCCCCAAGCAAAAAAAAGCATCTAACAACAACATTAACATAACTATCCCAACCTATGAAATCAAAATTCGAACCCGGCGACAAAGTCAAATTCCTGAACCAGACCGGTGGCGGCATCGTCACCAAGGTCACCGACGACTTCATCTTTGTGCAGGACGACACAGGTTTTGACATCCCCATGCCCGCCGAAGAGCTGATACGCATGGCCGACATGCAAGGCGCCGGCAAGCTGTTCAACAAAGCGATGGAAGACCACCTGAAAGGCAAAGGCACTCCCCTACCCTCGGCCATGCCCATGGCCGCCAAGGTCAGCGTGCCGCTCACTCCCGAAGAAGAAATCAAGCAGCTGAAGAACCAGGTTGCCAACCTCAAAGACCAGATAGCCAAGCTCAAGAAACAGCTCAGCCATGTGCAGCAACAGAATGCGCAGAGCCTTAGCGACAACATACTGCTGCAACACCAGACGGCGCCTGGCGAAGCCGAGGTGGACCTCCACATCGACATGCTCAGCGAACGCCCCGGCGACCTGACCCCACATGAGGCTTTCGAGATACAGATGCACTACTTCCGTCTCTGCATGAACCACGCCTTCGCCAACCGCATGAAGAAGGTAACCTTCATCCACGGCGTGGGGAAAGGCATACTGAAAGACGAAATCAACAAAGAGCTGAAACAATACGACAACATCCACTTCTTCGATGCGCCGATGTCGAAATACGGCGTAGGCGCCACCGAGGTGTATTTCAGATAGAACAAACCATGAGCAAGCAAATCACCATAGGCAACATGACCCTTGGCGGCGGGGCCCCCATCCGCGTGCAGTCGATGACCAACACCGACACCATGGACACCCGCGCCACCGTAGAACAAACGCTACGGCTGGTGGAGGCAGGCTGCGAGATGGTCCGCATCACCGCCCCCGACGTGAAAGCCGCCGAGAACCTCTACAACATCAAGAACGAGCTGGCACGACACGGCTGCCAGGTGCCGCTGGTGGCCGACATCCACTTCAACCCCAAAGCGGCAGAGACCGCAGCCGCCATCGTGGAGAAGGTGCGCGTGAACCCCGGCAACTACACCGACCGCAACCGTGGACGCATCCACTTCAGCGACAAGGAATACGACGAAGAGCTGGAACGCATCGGCGAGAACATGTCGCGGCTGATAGCGATATGCAAAGCCCACGGCACCGCCATGCGTATAGGCACCAACCACGGAAGCCTGAGCGAGCGCATCATGAGCCGCTACGGCAACTCAGCCGAAGGCATGGCCCAATCGGCGATAGAGTTTGCCGAGGTGTGTCGCAAGCAAGACTACGACAAGCTGGTGTTTTCGATGAAGGCCAGCAACGTCAAGGTGATGGTGGAAAGCACACGCCTTTTCGTAGCCAAGATGAAAGCCTTAGGTATGGACTACCCCATCCACCTGGGCGTCACCGAAGCCGGCGACGCCATGCAAGGACGGCTGAAGAGCGCCGCCGGCATCGGCGCGCTGCTTATCGACGGCATCGGCGACACGATCCGAGTGTCGCTCACCGAAGACCCCGTGGCCGAGATACCGGTGGCCTATGACATCCTGCAGGCCGTAGGGGCACGCATCACGCAACCGGAATACATAGCCTGTCCCTCATGCGGACGCACCCAATACGACATCCAGTCAGCGCTGCAGCGCATCAAAGCTGCCACGGCTCAGTTTACGGGCGTGAAGATCGGCGTGATGGGCTGCATCGTCAACGGTCCCGGCGAGATGGCCGATGCCGACTACGGATACGTGGGCAGCGGAGCCGGCAAGATAACGCTCTACAAAGGCAAAGAGATAGTGAAACGCGACATCGACGAGAGCGATGCCGTAGAGGAGCTGGTAAAGCTCATAGCCTCAACGCGGCAACAATAGCCAAAGGCACGCGCCACACGCCCGAATGCCCTAACAACAAGGCGCCGGCAACAAGATTGCCGGCGCCTTGTTTGTGCAATAGGGTCGCGCATTGTTCCTAACGATGAAAGTAGAATGCCTTATAATCCAACGGCGAGAGGAGAATGCCTATGGTGACGAAACGATAGCGGCAGAAAGAACAGCACCAATACGATTGAAGGGAGCATAAAAAAAGGACGCCCCCTTTCGGGGGCGTCCAGCACCATTATGAATTCAACAAAACAATCTTCAAATCTTTAAAAGTAGTAAGTAGTTAATGGAGTTAGAGGAAGTAGGATTGTTAGCTAAAATGGTTTTTCTCTATTAGAAGTGGTAGTTGAAACCAACGAGGAAGTTACCGAACTGAGCATTGATGCTTTGAGCATTCATGTCAGCACCGAAGTAGTAGCTGTGGGTGTCAACACCATCAGTAAGGGTCCAGTCACAAGCCAAGCGAACCAGGTTGATGTAGAGGTCGAGAGAGCATTTCTCGCTAAGAGAATAGTTCAGACCAGGAACAACGCTCAGACCAACGGTGGTGAAGTCGTCATTGTTGTCGGTGGTATTGTCGGTCACCGTGTTGTAAGTGTGGCTTTCCAGATGAAGGCCGAGGCTAACCTGAGCTTCGCAGAAGAGGGTGAAGTTACGCCATTCAGCGACATTGTAACGGAAATAGGGGTTGAAGCGGATAACAGAACCGTAGGTGGAGCCGTAAGTATCCTCATTGCCGGCATAGACTCTGTTATAGTTGTACTCGAGACCGAGCTGTACGCCAAGCTGCATTTTGTCGTTCAGCTGATAGCCGATTTTCGGCATGACAGTAATATCGGTGCTGGCATTGCTAATGACACCAGTGTAATTGTCATCATGAGCACCATTGTGAGCGAAACCCACATGGCCACCAAGAACGAACTGTGCATTTGCGGTCATTGCAAAAGCAACGAGAGCGAGGGTGATAAAGAGTTTTTTCATTTTCTGTTTTCAATTTAAGTTTGCCTACTCTATTGAAGGTTTTCGGCAATTCCTTTTTCTTGTTGAAATCGGTTGCAAAAATATCATCATTTTACCAAACGGAGCACCAAGTATTGGCGGAAACGTCAATTTGGAACCCCGAAATGTCAATAATGAGGTTTTAGAAATACAAATCGCGTTCGCCCTCGCCGATTTTGCAGAGGTTGCCTTCGACTTTTTTCTTCAATTCTTCCTTGGAGAAAGTCTGTGTAAGTTCCTTAAGCAGGGCCAAACCTTTGGCTTTGGTTTCGGGGCTGGCATAGTCCTCGAGGTATTCGCGGAAGGTGAACATGGCGTTGGGTTTGCAGTATTCCTTGATGAGGCCCGGTTTGGCGAGGTCCATGAAGTCGGCGCCGACACGGCCCTTGCGGTAGCAGCCGGTGCAGAAGCTGGGGATGTAGCCGCCATCGATCATCATGCTGATGACCTCGTCGAGAGAGCGGTGGTCGCCGAGGGTGAACTGGGCGCCGGTGTCGCCGGTTTTCTCGTAGGGTTTAGCCTCGCTGCTGTTGTTGTCCTCGTCGTAGCCGCCGGGGTTGGTTTCGCTGGCGGCGCTGATCTGGCTGACGCCGTAGCGCACCAGCTGGTCGCGGAGCTCAGGACGCTCACGCGTACTAATAATGATTCCCGTATAGGGCATGGCGATACGGATGATGGCGATGATTTTCATGAAATCCTTGTCGCTGACGGGGTGCGGGATGTTTTCGGGGAGGCTGAAGGGAGTGCCCTCGGCGGGTTCGATGCGGGGGAAGCTGACGGTGTGGGGACCGCAGCCGTATTCCTCTTCCAGGTGACGTGCATGCTCCATGATAGCGAGGATTTCGAAGCGGTAGTCGACGAGGCCAAAGAGCGCTCCGACGCCGACGTCGTTGATGCCGCCTTCCATGGCGCGGTCCATGCAGGTGAGGCGGTAGAGGTAGTCAGACTTGGGCGTGCCGGCGGGATGGAACTTGGCGTATTCCACCTCGTCGTAGGTTTCCTGGAAGCAGACATAGGTGCCGATTTTTTCGGCTTTCAGTTTGGCGTAGTCTTCGACGCTCATAGGAGCCAGTTCAACATTGATGCGGCGAATGGTGCTGCCTTTCTCATCCTTGGCGGCATAGGTGCGGCGGATGGCTTCGACCATATAGTTGGCATCGTTGCGCGGGCTTTCGCCACAGATGAGCAGGGCGCGTTTGTGGCCCATACGGAGCAGGTGGAGCGTCTCGGTCTCGATTTCGTCGAGGGTGAGGATCTTGCGTTTCAAGGCTTTGTTGTCGCGACGGAAGCCACAGTAGACGCAGTTGTTGACGCAGGCGTTGCCGGTGTAGATAGGTGCGAAGAGCACCAGGCGGCGGCCATAGATTTCGTTTTTGCAAAACTCGGCGGTGTCGAGAATCTTCTTGATGCCCGCTTCGTCTTCGACGCTGAGCAGCTTGGCGACGTCTTCGAGGCTGAGGCCTTTCAGTTTGCGGGCTTTGTTAAGGATATCGTTGAGTTGGCTCTCGGTCGGGGCATTGTTGTCGAGCATGCCGTAGAGCTTGTCACGGTCAATAAAATTCTGATGTTTCATGGATTATAATAATTAAATGTTGTTATCGATTTTCAACTTGGTAAGCACGGCCTTGCACTCCACGTCGGGGATGCGGCCCAGGCGGCCGGTAAGGGCATTGATGCGGTCGCCCGTGCCCTCGACGATGAGGGAGATAACGGCGATGCCGCGTTGCTGGAATGGCAACCCTTGCCGACATAAAATAATGTCGGAATAGTCTGAAATGATTGGATTGATAAGCGCCGAACGGGTACGGTCGGCCACAAGAATTGTAATTGTTCCTATTCTCTTTTCCATCAGGTGTTGGGCTTTTGGATTAGATTTACAACAAGTTAACCACGATGCTGCGAATGCATCACGGCTGCAAATATACAAATTTTTTGAATAATGCCCGTTTTTTTGCGTTTAGGGTGTAAAAAAAACGGTTTGACGCTATGGGTCAGCGCTCTGTGCGTGCGGGGTTGTTCAGGAAATCGTCATAGGCCAGGCGGATGCCCTCTTCGAGTTCGGTCTTGTAGGTCCACCCCAGTCGGGTGGCTTTGCTGATGTCCAACAGCTTGCGAGGGGTGCCATTGGGGCGAGAGGTGTCCCACACCACCTGGCCCTCGTAGCCCACAATGCGCGCCACAAGATTGGTGAGGTCTTTGATGCTCAGCTCCTTGCCCGTTCCGGCATTGACAGTCTCGTTGCCACTGTAGTGGTTCATCAGGAAGACGCAAAGATTGGCGAGGTCGTCGACGTAGAGGAACTCGCGGAGGGGGCTACCGTCGCCCCAGCAGGTGACGCTGCTGGCCCCAGAGATTTTGGCTTCGTGGAAACGGCGTATCAGGGCGGGGAGCACATGGCTGTGCTCGGGGTGGTAGTTGTCGTTGGGGCCGTACAGGTTGGTCGGCATCACGGAGATGAAGTCAGTGCCGTATTGGCGGTTCAGGAACTCGCAGTATTTGAGGCCGCTGATTTTGGCCAGGGCGTAGGCTTCGTTGGTCTTTTCGAGCGCGCCGGTGAGGAGGCAGTTTTCCGGCATGGGCTGCGGCGCCATGCGCGGGTAGATGCAGCTGCTGCCCAGAAACTCGAGCTTCTTGCATCCGTTCTTCCATGCGGAATGGATCACATTCATTTCCAAAATCATATTGTCGTACATAAAGTCCGCCAAGGCGTTTTGGTTGGCGACGATGCCGCCCACTTTGGCAGCGGCGAGAAAGACATACTCCGGCTTTTCTTGGGCGAAGAAGGACTCTACGGCCTCCTGCCTGGTGAGGTCGAGTTGAGAGTGGGTACGCGTAATGATATTGGTATAGCCTTGACGCTGCAGTTCGCGCACGATGGCGCTACCCACCATGCCCTTGTGGCCTGCCACGTAAATCTTAGAATCTTTTTCCATTTCACACATATTGCTTATAGACAAGGATTTATTCATCCATATGTTCGCGCAGGTAAAGCCTGCGTACTTTTTTCATATCGTGTTGCACCATGATTTTCACCAGATCGTCGAAACTCGTCTTGTGGGGATTCCACCCCAGTTCGCGTTGGGCCTTCGAGGGGTCGCCCAGGAGCTGATCCACCTCGGCGGGACGGAAGTATTTAGGGTCTACCTCCACGAGCACCTTGCCGGTAAGGTCCGTTTGAGGACCCGCGCTGAAGGATTCGCGGCGCCTGTCGGCGATGCAGACGCCCTTCTCGTTGACGCCGTCGCCTTGCCAACGCAGGTCGATGCCGGCCTCCTTGAAGGCGAGGGTGCAGAAATCGCGCACCGTGTGGTATTGACCCGTGGCGATAACGAAATCGTCGGGTTTGGGCTGCTGGAGAATGAGCCACATGCATTCCACGTAGTCTTTGGCGTAGCCCCAGTCGCGCAGCGAGTTAAGGTTGCCCAGATAGAGTTTGTCCTGGAAGCCTTGGGCGATGCGGGCAGCGGCGAGGGTGATTTTGCGGGTGACGAAATTTTCGCCGCGGCGTTCGCTTTCGTGGTTGAAGAGGATGCCGTTGCAGCAATACATGCCATAGCTCTCGCGGTAGTTTTTCATGATCCAGAAGCCATAGAGCTTGGCCACGCCGTAGGGCGAGCGGGGATAGAACGGAGTGGTCTCAGACTGGGGCACCTCCTGCACCTTGCCGTAAAGTTCGGACGTGGAGGCCTGATAGATGCGGCATTTGTCGGCCATGCCGGCGATGCGGACAGCCTCGAGCAGACGCAGCACGCCCATGGCGTCGGCGTCGGCGGTGAATTCAGGCACATCGAAGGAGACCTTGACGTGGCTTTGCGCCGCCAGGTTGTATATTTCGTCGGGTCGCACCTCGCTGATGATGCGGATGAGCGAGGAGCTGTCGGTGAGGTCGCCCCAATGGAGGTCGACGAGACGTTTCTTTTTCATGTCGCGAACCCACTCGTCGAGGTAGAGATGCTCGATGCGTCCGGTGTTGAAACTGCTGCTGCGGCGCAGGATGCCGTGCACCTCATAGCCTTTTTCTATCAGGAATTCAGCCAGGAAGCTGCCGTCTTGTCCGGTGATGCCGGTTATCAATGCTACTTTAGCCATATGGATTACTTTTCGGACCTGCGACCTTGCGAATGAGGCGGCAGAGGTCCTTTGTTATTGTTTTATCGATTCGACAAATTATCTTTTTTTTGCGCCACAGCCTATGCGTTTGCAATACACTGCTTGACAGAATACTATACCTTATAGAACAATCTCAGAATTGCCACCATCCAATTGCCGGGGACGATCTGCTTGACCACGACCGAGAGGTGTTGCACCAGGTTGGCCACTACATAGCGGAGGCGCGGATGGCGGCTGCGGATGATGCGCTCGACGGTACGGGCCAGCTTGTCGGGATGCAGGCCTGAGTTCTCTTCTTTCTCGATCAGCGACATGCTGCGCGTGAAACTTTTGCCATAGGCTTCGCTTCGGGTGGTGGCATCGGAGATGCGGCGTTGCGCCGTGAAGTTGGTGGCGAAATCGCCCGGTTCCACCATCGACACCTTGATTCCGAAGCCCTTGACCTCGGCGGCCAGGGCCTCGGTGAAGCCTTCGATGGCAAATTTGGAGGCGGAGTAGAAGCCTTGATATGGGAGGCCCATGACGCCGCCAATGGAGCTGAGGTTGATGATCTGTCCCCTCCCCTGCCCTCGCATGGTGGGGAGCACCTCCTGGCACACGAGGACGCAGCCCCGGAAATTGGTGTTCATCTGGCAGTCTATCTCGTCGTCGGTAGCCAGCTCCAGAGCGCCTGAAATACCCATGCCGGCATTATTCACCAACACATCGATGCGCCCTTCGCGGCGCAAGGCCTCGGCGACACCATCGCGCACCGAAGCCCTGTCGCAGACATCCATAACGATGAAATGGAGGTTAGGAAGTGTTTCTTGCTGCTTGCGGCGACTGGTGCCGTAGACGACGTAGCCTTTCGACGCCAGCCTTTCAGCGGTCGTCTTGCCCAAGCCGGACGAAGCTCCTGTGATTAAAACAACTTTGCTCATTGCCATTAGTATTTCATTCGCTGTAGTATTTTATATTGCGGTTATTTTGAGGCGTTAGCCTGCGCCCTGCATGCTCTCCAGGTGGGGCCAACGCTGCTCGACGACTTTTGAAATCGAAGATTTCTTTGTCCGGCCTTTATTTCTCAGGGTTAATAGCAAGCCGTTAGAATATTTTGATTTTTAGTACTTTCAGAAGACACAACAAAGTCAACCCTTGAAAAATCTTGCAGGAATTCATTTTGCAAAAATAACAACTTTTTCCCATCCGCACAAAGACAAAGAAGTTTTTTCAGTTCGTAAAGATTCCAGACAAAAACGCAATTCAGCTCGTTTGGATGGTTTGGAGCAGTGCTTTCGTGCACTTTTTGGGACCAAGGTGTTGTATTTATGAGTTGTGTAATACTTCCCCAAAATTATGGGATGCGGCGGTGGTACTCGATGTCGACCCCTTCCAGCCTCAGCAGGCGGTATTTGCAGTAAGGCAGGCCTGCATAGTTGCCCAGCGAGCCGTCGGCAGGCAGCACGCGGTGGCAGGGGATGAAGAGATTCAACGCATTGGCACCTACAGCGCTGGCCACGGCGCGTACGGCCGCGGGGTGGCCGGCAAGGGCGGCCAACTCGCTATAGCTCACGGTGCAGCCCATCGGAATGCGTGCCACCTGCCGCCACACATCCTGCTGCAACGGGGTGCCGAAGGTGCGCAACGGGAGAGGATTCATGTCGTATGCACGGAAGAAATTTTGTTTCAGCTCTTCCACCGCGCAATGCAGCACGTCGGTCCACTGGCCGTCGACAAACGTGGCATTGAACCCCTTGGCCAGCCGGCGACGTATGGCCTCGTAGTGGACAGAATAAGGCCACAAGCACAGGCACAGCCGGTCGCCAATCGACCCCAGTTCCAGTTCACCCAACGGGGACTTGTATCGTATTGTATAGATGGGGGGCAAAAGGGGACAGGTCGTTTTTGTCCTTTCTGACAGGGATGAGCCTAAACTATTTGTCATAACGCTTTCTGATTTGTTTTGTGGTTAGGCCGGTGTGGCTCACAGCCTGTCGGACCGAGGCCACGGCATCAAGGTGAGGACTGCGATGGTTTGTCTGTAGGATTTCATGAACAGGGGTGATATAGGGTTTAACGGAATTTAGTTCAATTTGTGCAGCTTGGGCGAGCGGCTGAGGTCGGTGGGGTTGGTGCCGGGGACCCCTTCGGGCACAGGCATGTCGAGTTTCTTGAAGTGTTTCTTCCAGTATTTCGGCAGGTCTCCGTTCTTGTCGCGCCAGTTCATGGGCTTGGCCTCTATGAGGTGCTTGCCTTTGT
>CAMNKG010000034.1 GCA_946542135.1 uncultured Bacteroidales bacterium | reverse complement strand
ACTCCACGGTTAGTATGTCCAATGAGGTGTCGTTGAAAGTGTGTTGTATCGGGAGTGGAACTATTTTGTAGTCTGTAAATAAAGTACGGGAATATTTGAGCTCAAAAGTGATACGAAGTTTGTCATCATCAGCCCCCTTGACCTTGGTTGAGGTGTGGACGCCTGACACAAGATAGAGACCACGTATACCTTTGTCAGGGATGTATGGTGCGAAATAATCTATGCCATCCCATGGAATGGTGGTTGGAAAGGTGTTGCCAGAGTAGTAGAAGGTGGCGGTGCCGTTCTTGAAGTTCTCATACTGAGGATTGTCTGGCTTGACAACACCGACGAGGACACGATTCTTCACTTCGAGCGTGGTGCCTTTCTGCGGAATTACCTGTTCGACGATTTCCACGTCGTGTTTGTTCAGTAGGTCTTTGATGAGAAGACAGCAGGTGCCTTTGTGTCGTCTTGCGCAATCTCACGTTCATCACCATCTTGAACCAGAACCGCTTTCTGCACACTTTCGCTCCAATGGTAGGATGATATAAGCTTATCCTCACCGAGGATGCGTACTCCCTGTCCCACATCCGTTGGAACCGGGTGCTCTCCACCGTCAACGTGAAGTCGTCGTATGTTATGCGCAGGAGGTCCATAAACGATTACTCCTTAGGAGGAATTGAGGTGTATTTCTGATTACGGTTTCTCGGTGACTCTGGGATGGTTTGCCATAGTTTATCACCAAGAAGAGGATTAATATACGTTTTGCGAAGCCACCAAATGCTTTTAACTTTTAAAAAAGAAGCAATTTCTTTGATAGTCCTAGGCTCTTTGCAATAAGCAATAATAAGTTTCTCTTGGTGAATTATTCTTAGCGACTATTCTTGTACAGTTTCTTGTACAGTTTCTTGTACAGTTTCTTGTGCAGCTTCTTGTGCAGTATTCTGTATATTGTTGTTTTTTAATTTTGTATCTTGTGCAGTGCTATCTATGAAATTTTTATTCACTTGGTACATTGTCCATCGGCCTTTGCCATCCGATACCAGAAATTGTCGTTCAACCAGATTTGAAAGCAAATGCCCTGTCTCTAATGAGTTTTGTTCAAGCAATGTCTGGATTGAACAGGCCGGACAATCAGGCCTCAAACCGATTGCAAGCATTGCCGACACCCTTTCGCGTCACCGTGACGGCATCCTCGCCTGGTACGACTACAACATCTCCAACGGCAAACTCGAAGGCATCAACAACAAAATCAAAACCATGAAACGTCAAGCCTACGGATACAGGGATATGCCTTTCTTCAAACTCAAACTCCTTTCCCTGCACGACTCCACCTATCCATTTAGCGGATGAACCACCAGATTTTCTACTCACTGCGTAGAAAATATCAGGATGATAGTTGTAAAAAGCTATAAAGTGGTATATATTAGCCGGTTGAAATCCATTGCCATATCTTTCCATCAACGACTTCGACAAATTCTTCACCACTTGTTTGCCATACTCTGCCTGTTTGTCTTTTAGCACATCGTGTTGATTTCTCATACCCAGCAGCCAGTTACGCTTTATCAGCATTTCGTTCACTTGCCGATATGCTTCCCTTTGTGCCTGCACTATGATTGTACAGGCATCCCGGTACAAAATGATGCTTTTTGGGTGGATATTTACCTTAGAGACTTATATTTCCTCTAATCCTATCGATTTAAGATACTTGTATGTGCCATCATAGAACGCCGGCAGACGCGTCGGGTCTTCAGGAAAGCCGTCGGAACCCAACTTGTCGTTACCTGTTGGCACACAAATGACGATTCCCTGGCGAGCGCGGGTTAGTAGCACACGATAGGCATTAAGCATATATCTACGGTTTTCTTCGTTATTTTCAGGATTCCATTTGTTCTTGCCGTTGAATTTGTAGTATGTCCACTTGCCGTTTTCGCAGCGCATATCGGCATCCCACAACACACAGGCATAGTCAAGTTCCAATCCTTGCACCTGTATCTCTGTGGCAGCGTCCTCTAGATAATTCGACGAACGGATGTCGGTCTTGTCTTCCAGGAACCAATGTACTGCATTTTCGTCACCTTGCCCCAGTATATGTACTGCCAGCGGCTTGAATCGTGCAGCCACTTTCGTCACCAGTACGCCTGTTTGCTGGCTGCCGCGTGCCTGCTTCCTCAACCAGGCACGAGCCTGTTCCATATTGCGGGTCAGTACAATAGGATACCCTTTCTGCTTTACATCTTGATAGAGCGATGCCGCATCGGGCGTAAACGACAACAACGAATGGACGAATGCCGACAGCGTTTCTGCACGGAAGGATCGAAGGCTGACAGCCAGGTGAAGGTCGTCAGAGTAAGTAACTTTGTTATTCTCCTGTAGCAAATCGTTCACACGGCCTTCTGCATATTCTGATTCAGTCAACTTATTTGAAATAAATACGTTCCAATACAGGAAACGATGGTTCAAGGCATTGATCCATTCCGTGATGCCCGCCTCGCCTGTATTGATTTCTTGTCCGCCACCCACCAGACAGATGATGACGGCCCAATCCTCGCGCTGGTCGAGCGACCAAATCAGGAATTCCGCCTCCGACATCGGGAAGTTAGGCACCTTCAGCTTATTGCCATACGTACCGCCTCGCTTCAGGTAGTCGGCTATGCGCTTGTGCGTCCAGCTGCGTTGGGCTTCGTCGAAGATGGCTACATGCTCCACTTCGCCATATCCTGTTGCCTCCAGGCGTATAGCTTTCTCGGGGTCAATCTCCACCACTCCGTTCTCCACAGGATTTTTTATCTTGGCCAGCATATTGTCGCGATAGCGGTGGATAATCTGTATGAACTCACTCACTTCGCGGCGCGAATCCGACATGTTTTTCTTTTCGCCCTTGGCGGAGCATTTCTTCTGGTTGTCGCGAGCCAAAGCTTCAGTCAGCACAGCTACCAGCGGTCCGTTGCCCGACAGATATACAGCACCATTCTCTTTGTCCAGCTCGCCGTCTTTGTAGGTCTGCTTGATGGCAACATCGAGTCCCACCAAGGTCTTTCCGGCACCCGGAACACCCGTCACAAAGCAGATGCTTTTCTTTCGCTGCTCTTTGCTCCAACGAATCACTTCGAGAATATAGTTGATGGTGCGGTCGGTAGACACTTTATCGGCTTCGTGACGCGTGATGTCCTCCACCGAGTGGTTCTCAAACAACGTGCGAGCGGCTTCAATAATAGTGGGCGTAGGTGCATACGGACTTATCAACCAACCATCTATCATCTTGTCATTTCGATCTGCTCCAGCATGCTCCAACACGCTTGCAATCAGCTCTTGAAGGTGATCTTCGCCCGTAATCATCGGGTTGTAGATGTCGTCGTTGTAAACCGAAGGTTGAAACACCGTTGTATATTCCTTATATTGTGTCGGAATCAATATTGGCACAATTTTCCTGTCGTGACTGAAAAGGTGGAAGTTTTTCAGGTCTAAGGCATAATCCATCACCTGTTCTATACCCGCCTGGAACTCTTCTTTCTTGCCGACTTTGAATTCCAAACAGAAAATCATCCCCCGCAGCAGAAGCACCACATCGATACGCTTCCCGAGTCGCGGTATGTCGTATTCGAAAACAATCTGTCCAGCATCATCTTTCCAAGGCTCCAGCACCTGCTGCATCAACGTGATTTCACTCATCCATGCCTCATCGGTAGTCGTCAGTGAATCTCCATGATAATTATTGTGAAGCGCACCCAACACAGATATCGGCTCCTGTTTTAGAAACTCAGCAAATGTAGCAGTATATAGACATCTGTTTGACATATAGGTTTTCTATCTTGTTTATCATTACTGGTCAGCTACAACCTTTTCGATTCACATTCCCACAAACACCTTCTCCCTATGGTATGCCAGAAAGTCGCGATTAGGGGCAAAGTCTGTTGGAAAAATAATCTTCCGGCCATCAATGCAGCCAAAGTGCTTGTCATAATACACCTTGGTCTCGTTCTCCCGCAGGGCGGAGGAAAGGATAACGCTGTAGTCGTCAGGCGAGAAGGTGATGAGTCCTTGGTCGAAAGCCTTGTCGTATAGTGCCGACAGGCATATGCCATTGCAGGGGTTCAGGCGATCCTGCTTGTGTGTCTTGTCAGCCCACGGGATGATGTGGCTGGCAAGCAGCAGCTGCGGAATGTCGATACCCGTCAGGACGCAACGGCCACCGTAGATGGATAGTATCATACGACGGAAGTAATCTTGTCCTTTCCTTCGTTTCGTTTCCGATGCGATATCATCGCCTTCTTTTGTCAGATCGAAATGGGTGATGAGTTTGGCGGAGATCTTCTTGGGATTCTTCTCCCGGGCTACGATGCGGTCAGCGTCTTTCACTTCTTGCTCGTATATTGCATACCCCTTCAGACTCTTAAGGGCGGCAGAACAGAAGCTCTTCAGCGGGTAACTGCTTTGGTCGCTTTTCCCATAATCGAAAATACTCTTCTCGCCACGCCGCATCTTTGCTTGCTCATCCAGTACCAGCGAAATCAAGCTGTCAATGGTAGCAACATCAGAAATTTCATACAGAGACCGTCCCTGCAAGTCAATCGCACTCTGGTACGGCAGCACCTTGTCCAAAATCTTGATGGCCATAGCATAGCTGGTCGCTTTGCGCGAGTTCTCAGGCGAAAGCCTGCTATTGAAGTCTATAAATCCCTGTCTGGTCATACATTATGTCCCTTTTACGGTCAAAGTCGCTATATTCATTTCCAGACGCGCCCTCCTGTTTCCATTTTTCGTATCTGGAGTGCAAGTACGACTTGTTATTTTTCTTTATATCTTGTTGTTTATTATATAATTATTCGTTGTTTTCGCCGCCTGATGCGGCGGAAACATTATGCAAATATATGCATTTTTCTCGACACAACGGCCAGCCTTTTGCTGAAAGTATACAAAAACAGAGGGTTCTATCCCTTGGGTTCACGGTCAGCAGACACATCCCTCAGACGATCTACTCGTGCGGCCACCACGCCATCGTCTTGGCAATAGTACACCGACAGCAGCCAATCATCTCCTTCAGTCGGAATTTTTGGCGTCTATTGTCATTTGGTATTTTTTGATGTCTGGGTTGCGCTTGCGGGCTACTTTAACGATTATATCTCTGTCTTGTCACATATCAGTCACATAAAATCCGTACTGATTTTCATTGTGTTATATTGTTATTTTATTGTATTTATCACATGTCCGTCACATAAGATTTTATGCCCATTCTGGAATATATTGAGCATATTATCGAGATTTGGAGGACTCGTCAGCTCTTATCATTCCGCGCAAAACTCGTTTGCACCTGCTGTTGCGCCCAGAAACAGGTGAGGTCGAGGCTACCATCCGAAAGGAACGATATCTGTATTCTCCTGTTCCCTGATCCCGAGGGCATGATATATGAAGCTGGTTTCCATTCTGTATTATTTTTAGTATTTACAATACGAAATGCCAGCTTCTTTTATTGTATCTCACCTACGCATTTGTCGGAAGAACCATGTATAGGAATCCGCGTTCTTGTACCTTGAACCTCGAACCTTGAACCACTTAATATGAAGCGCGATGACGCTTTATTCTCTGCCTCCCTCACTGCGCTCCCCGTCAATAACTTATCCTATAATTCTTCAACACCAGCGTGTCATGTGCGGAATACTCATACCGGTTCACGATGACGAGCTGTGCGGGCAGCCCCTCGCGCGAGGCGTATTCTTTTTTGACCATGACCGTCTGGGCGTAGATGAGGTCGGGCTCCATTAGCTCTTCCTGCCACTTGTCGAGGGTCTTGGTTATCCACCGGTTGCGCGACGGGCTGAAGATGGCTCTGTATTCCATGTCACGGTTAAAGAAATGATACTCTGTCATTTCGTCGTCGGCAAAACGGCTCAGCCCTTCGCAGACCACGCTGCCGCCACTAACCTCATAGGCATCAAATAGCAGTCCGCGGCCGAAATAGGCAAGCAGATACCCCTTCGGGGGAATTCTATCTATCTGGAACTCATGCATTTTCTTTAACTCCTTCCTTATACCATTGTTCGACAAGACGAATGTCTATGTCTGGATTGTAGTTGTTTTTCATCTCGTGCAATAACTCGGTGGGCACGGGTATATCGTCCGGAACAGCACCACCATACTCTTCGCAGTCCAGGGCCGCAAGCGCCTCGACATACCGCTTCAGCTTGAGTGTCAGCATGGCAAGGACAAACGAAGCGCCCATCGACAGGTTAGGGTACGATATGGGGAGGTTCATGCTGTATTTGGCTGGCGACAATTTCTCGGCATGGCGGTAGTAGAGGTTCAGCGCCGGAAGCAGCATCACCTCGCCATAGCCGCTGTGCTGGTTCTCGCCTATAAAGGAATGTCGCAACGGACTGATGTCAACGGCGTTACCGTCGATGGTGGCAACGCGGATGGCCGACCCTGCGCGGATGCATCGCACCACGGGTCCGTCTTGGCGCCACTCGGAGCGATAGTCGTAATCGTTACAGCAATCGGTATAGGCCGCCGCAATGCGAAGCCGCCCTTCGAGTCCCAGAATCCTTTCTGTTTCAGCAAGAAGAGCCTGCGGGCTGCATGCTGGCATGCCGCTATCGTCAAGCAGCACGGTGTGCGACAGGCAGACGACGTCGAATTGACGGGCAAGGGTCTCTGTTCCAGCGCCATCCTCCTCCATGTCGCAGATGTCAATATAGGCCTCGCCAAAACCTTCTTCGGCCAATGCCCCTATGCTGATGCGGGGATTGAATTGTATCTGCTTGGCCAGAGCGCGCAATGCCGGGTCGGAACCGTAGACGAATCCGCTGAATGTCTGTCCGGGTCGGAGCGCATCGAACATGTCGCCGCTATGCGAAACGATACGCTCGGTCTCGGGCTTCGTGTAACGCATTGTGCGACACTCGAAATCGTCGGTGAAGGTGTTGTATAAGGTCACGTCCTGTTCCACATGCCGGGGGTCTTTGCCCGTCGAAAGACGGCTGCGCAGCTCCTCTTTGTCCAGCTTGACGACCGACAGGCTGAGCGGCACGGGCACAAAACGCTTGCCACCATCGGAGATGTAGGCATTGCTGAATGTCATCCGCCTCAGCGCGTCGTTCAGTTCCGTCTCCTCGCAGCATTGCATCAGGGCGCGCCTCATCTCGCCGCCCGGGATGTGGAGGTGGGTCTTGACGCCGTCATTATAGGGCGCATGAATCGACGTAGGGGTAAGAAGGTGTACGCTGTATTGCAACGCCTTGTATTCTCGTTTGCTGTTTATGGGGAAGGCGTTGGCATGTTCGTTCTCCAACGGGCTTATCGACAGCTGCACCTCGCCCGTGATGTCCCTGTGATGGATGCCTATGTGGTCGATGCCCGCCAAAAAGGACTGGAGGGCATTCATATCCTCCCGGCGGCCATAAAGTGGCGCGAAAAGCACCTGGTTCTCCTTCAGCGAACGCACGTAGCAGTCGTTCTCCACATAGAAACGTTCGTTGATATACAGGTCGCGGACAAACTCCCGGTCATTAGGAAACTGGCTCTCCACCTTGTTGGCCTCGCGGATCATACCCAGATAGCCCTGCGGATGGGCAAATCCAAAGCAGATATCCATGTTGGGAAGCCCCTTTTCCACAAGGATTTGGTGTATCGGGAGGTAGGGAAAACCCAATTCGTCGACGGGAACATCATAGCGGTATTGGCTATTCAGTCCCACCCGGGAATCAAGCGACACCTCGCCTATCGTTTTTATCTGTATTCCAAGCATAGCGGTTAAAGGTTATTGCTTAAAGGTTAAAGTTTAAAGCTTAAAAGCTTAATTCTTAAGGCTTAAAAGGTTAAATGTTAAAGTTAAGGTTAAATTTCAAAAGTTGTTATCGTTTTCGTGCCAAAGTTCCGTATCTGAAGTTAACGTTAAGGTTAACGTTAAGGTTAACGTTAAGGTTAACGTTAAGGTTAAAGTTAAGGTTAAAGTTAAGGTTAAAGTTAAGGTTCAAAATCACGCCAACATCCCCATCACTTCCGCCAACTCCACAGCGTCGAACCAAGTAGCATGCTTGTTGTTCTCGCCATCGCGATACATCGGTTCGCCCAACAGGGCAACAAGGTCCGTCCCGCCCATTCGGGTGCGCGAAATCCAATGGTTGAACGCTTTGGTGCCTATCTGGTACGACTGTCGCAACACCGCTTTCTGCAAATCGGTCAGGTGAAGACGCTTCACCTGTTCTATCTTTCGCTTCAGACTGTTGTAGTCATCTATCTGTCCATCGGCTTCGCTGTCAAGACAATAGGGACGCAGCAGCAGCGACACCTGCTCCTTGGTGACATAAAAACGTTCCCGCAGCAACTCCAGCTCCTGCTGTTTCGTGCCCTCGGCGACATGGTAGTCTATCCAGTTGCCGGCGAAGCCGTTGCGCAGGTTCTTCTCCTTCTTGGCGCTTTTCTTGGCGCTGGCGCAGCATTCCTCGGCGAGGTCGAAGGCCGAATGGAAATCGTGGTCCTCTGCCACTATGGCAATGCCGGCACAGACATAGAGCGGTATGGAAGGCGGTATGGCAGGATTGCCCGAACGTCCTGCCGCCAGCTCCTTCGAAGCGTCGAACAGACGTATATGGCAGTTTTTCAAATTCTTGTAAAACAGCTCCACAAAGGGGAAAGCCCATCGAATATTACAGACGCAATTGATGTCGTCGCCGGCGCGATGCACAATCATAAACTCCCGTTCGAAGCCGCCGGTGTTGCCGGTCGTGGTCCTGTAGAGCGTCTCCAACTCCGCCATCGTCCGGTCCATCACCGTGGCGATGCTTTCGGAAATCGAACGGCTGAACAGCCGCTCCAAGCGGATGGCCTCCTCGTAGCAGGATGCAGCCTGCAGGGCTTTGCTGATGGTGATGCCCATATTGTTGCCGTCGGCATGTATCACCGCACGATAGGCTTTGCCGTCACCTATTCGTGTCGTGTTTATATCGCTGAATGCCAACATGTCGTTGCGCTTCTGAGCCTCTTGCCGCTTGATGCGTGTCGACTCGGAGATGGGCTCGCCGCTCTTCTCGTCGTAGCCCACCACGGGTTCGCCGGTCGCCGCCTCGCGTTCCACGATGGGGAGGGCGCCCATCGGCTCAAGGGTCTCCGACGACGATTTTATGGCGTTCAACTTGTTGAACAGGCGGAAGCTGTCGTCGGCGAAATTGCCGGTATACTCGACGGCCGCCGACGCCATGTCCAGATTGTAGCCGTGTTCCAGATAGTAGCGCGACACCTTCCGTATAACCTTCTGCGCCAATGCGCCACTCCTGAAAAGCAACATTGCATTCCCCGCCGTGCAGACGATCTGCTGCACCTTGATTCTCTTGTCTTTGAAATAAGGAATCTCGCCGTAGGGGTCGTCCGAAAAATCGCATTCGTCAGCGCCTATCGAGGGTACGATGTGGCTGAGCGAATAGCGTATGGCGTCCTGCAGTATGTGGTTGATAAGGTCGCTGCCGCCAATGGCTTCCGTCATCGAGTCGGTGCGGAAGATGTATCGTTGTATGTGGCGTGTGTCGAAAATACACAGCACTTCGCTGTCCATCAGGTTATTTTCCATAGCGTTCGTAGGGTCTGAATGATTTGAAAACAAATCGTGAGTTCTTAATATTTGTGCCGTCGTCCTGTTGCGTCTCCACGGTCTCTCGCGTCGAGCAGGAGCAGACGACGTTCACCCCGTCGTCCAACAGCCTGTCTACCAACATGAACAGAAAGGTGAATTCGCCCGCAGCCATCACCACGTCGGCATTCGTCGCCTCTATCCGCGTCGCGTATTCGTCGACCATCTTACGCAGTTCCGCAGTCGTTACCGTAGGGTCTACCTGCGGAAAAGGCATGTCGACGACCTCGCCGTAGCAGGCAGCCGCCTCCTTCTGTGCGTCGCTCCATATCCCGTAAGGGTGGTTCGTAAAATTGAGCATCATATCAGTTCAAGTTAAAGGTTAAAGATCAAAGGTTAAAGGTTAAAGTTAAGGTTAAAGTTCAAAAGTCGTGCCAAAGTTCCGTATCTGAAGTTAAAGTTAAGGTTAAAGTTAATGTTAAAGTTAATGTTAAAGTCAAGGTTAAAGTTAAGGTTAAAGTTTAGATTTATATAAAGTTAAGGCCACATAACTCATGATGCACCACGCCGCCTGCGACACCAACGATGCGGCCCAGATGCCCCACACCCCATACGAGAAGACGATAGTCAGCAGATAGGCCACGCCGGGATTTATCACCAACACACATACGGCAGCTATCCGCTTGGGCGCTTTCACCTCGCCCAGTCCGCGCAGTGCTGCGATGTTGACTATCCTCGTCAGTTGCAGGAACACGATGACGGCAACGCAAAGGGTGTATTCCACGCCGGTGGCGACCGACTCGGCATCGCTGAAAAACAAGCCATAGAACCACTTGGCTCCTATCAGGTATATCGCGCTCAGCGCCGCAGCCAGTATCAGCGCTGCCCTCCTACCCCATCGCACGTAGCGCCAAAACAGGTCATACTGCCGGGCGCCCACACTTCTCCCCGTCAGCGCCACCACGGTGCTCTGCATGCCGTCGCCGAAAGCAAAGGTGTAGTTCATCAGCAGCATCGCAGTGAAATACACGGCTGTAGCATCCGCCGACAGACACGAGACGATGAGGCTCGACAGCAGGAATCCGATACGGGTATACAGGTTTTCGAATACGATATGGCTCGACTTGCCGACGATGTTTCTCACCATCACCTTGTCGCGCTGCCATACGGTGAGAACGCCCCGCAGCGACAGAAAATCGCTGTGCCGCGCAAGGTACACGATGCTCACCCCACACGAAACCACCGTCCCCGCCACCGTAGCAATGGCATCGCCTTTTATCTCCATCCGCGGAAATCCCCAGTGGCCCTCTATCAGACAGTAGTTCAGCAGTATGTCTACGGCTCCCGACAGCACGCCGGCCACAAGGGTGACGTTGGTCTTGCCTATGGCCCTCATGGCCGCGTTGATGACCGTCGACAGGGCCATAAAGACCATATATCCCGTCACGATCCGAAAGAAATCAACCGACATCGCAAGGGTCTCCGCCTGTCGGCTGAACAGCCGCATCACCGGCATGGCAAACACCGACAGCAATACGCCCAGCACGACCGACAGCACCACCGTCAGCCGCAGCACCCTATGGAAATAGGCATTGGCCTCCGCGCGGTCTTTCTTGCCGTAGGCTTGCGACACAAAGATGCTCACGGCTATACCCAATGCAAAAAAGATGGAGAAGAAAAGCAGTTTCGGCTGCGCTGTCAGCGCTACCGACGACACAGCCCCCTTGCCCAACGGCGAGATCATCTGCGTGTCTATCGATGTCACCACCGCCGCCAGCAGGCTCTCCACCACGGCGGGTATTCCGATCTTCAGTATCTCTGAACGCTCTTTGTTGCGCATTTTAATCCTTTCTGCAAATGGCTGTTGTTGTTAGTCTTTAGTCCTTCGGATTATCGTTTTTCAGTTTGCAAAGATACAAAAAATATGTTGCCCAAACAAACGCTAAGGTCCCGCCACCCTTTTCTTTGCCGAAGTTCCGTATCTACCTCCTCCTTACCGCCAAATCAAGCACCTTGCCAATAATCCAAGCCAACAGGAAGTAGAGCACGGTGACGATAAGCAGCGGGAAGAAGGCGTCGAAGGTACGCGTGCGGATGATGTCGCCGGCACGCGTAAGGTCCTGTATGGCAATAATATCCCACAATCGAGGTTCCTTTGATGAGGGTAACGACCTGCCCCTTGTATACGGGCATCACGTTGCGGATAGCCTGTGGCACCACGATGAGGCGGACAGTCTGCCATTTGGAAAAACCCAAGGCCAGACCTGCCTCGGTCTGCTCTTTGCCTACAGCCCTTATGGCAGTGCGGAACATCTCGCTGACATAGGCCGCAAAGACCAGCGCAAAGGAGATGACCGCCACCGTGCTGCCGCCAAGACCCGTCCCGGCAAACACCACGTAGAACATAATCATCAGAAAGACAAGCATCGGTATGCCCCGCATCAGGTTGATGTAGACCGATGCCAACGCCGCAATCCAACGGCGGCGGCTCATACGCATCCAACAGATAGCCGCACCCAGTAGCGAGCCGATGACCATGGCGAAGAGCGAGATCTTCACCGTCTCCCACAGGCCTTCCACGATGTAGCGCCACCGTGCTTCGACAACAAGGTTGTTGTGAATCATCTCTTTGAAGCGAGCACCGAAACCGACAGTCGGTGCTGCCCCATCCCTGACGGTATAGGCGGTGCAGGCGCTGAAATAGGAACTGCTGAAAAGCATCTCGCGCTGGCGTTCCTCGGTGATGTAGACGCCGCCAATGATGAGGTCGATGCTGCCTGCCTGCAGCGCCGGAAGGATTGAGGAGAAAGGATAATACTCCAATGTGACCGGACGTCCCACATAGCGGCCGAAACGCTGTATCAGCTCCGCCTCGAAGCCAACCCACGCGCCAGCCACCTGATAGGCTATTGGCGCCAGCTCCAGACACACGCCCACCTTCAGCGGCTTGCCTTGGGGCTGAAGGCCTAAGTCGGGCATGGCCACATCCGACGGATCGTCGCAATTACGCCAACGGTCGACAAATCGCTGCAGTTCGCCCGTGGCTTGCAACGAGTCGATGAAATGCGACAGCGAGTCGCACAACGCCCTGTCGCTCTTGCGGAAAGGGATGCCGCAGGGCAGCGAATCGTTGCCGAAAAAAGCCACCCGCACGCCGAGTCGCCGCATCTCGCCTTTGGTCAGCGAACAGTTGTCTTTGGCTATGACATCGATCTGGCCCAGCTTCAGAGCCTGCAATTCATCGCTCAGCGTGTTGTAGCGCTGCAACGTGATGTCGTCGCGGCTGCTGAGCCGCAAGTCGTAGGCGCTGCCAGCGGTAACGCCCACCTTCAGCCCCCCAAGGTCAGCCTCGCTATGCAGCTCACGCACAGCCTCCTCTTTGGCACAGCCAAACAGGCACAATGCCATGATGACGATAAAGATATTTTTCACAGTATTAGTTAGTTGAGTTGGTATCATACAAGTTATACAAAACAATATATTAAACGACTATCCGCAATTACAACAAAGAAGCTTCGGAGAAGCTTAATCTACAAACAAAGTGCAGTCTGGGATTGATAGCCCGACCAGAGTCAAATATGCACTGGTTTAATTCCGACAACGGGTTGTATAATATTACTTTATAGATATGTAATTACATTTTTCCAATATAGTACAACGCATTTTATTACACTTTTCCATTGGTAAAAAACAAGAATTTCTACATTTTTCATAACATGTTCGTCTCCGTTTAAAACTCCGTCCCGCCAGGTCGCCCCCCAATTTCTGCGCTATCCGCGCTTTCTGCGCATTCTGCGAGAAAAAAAAACCGACAGGCCCGTCTTTAACCTTTAACCTTTAATCTTTAACCTTTACAAAACCATCGAGTCGAAGAACCTGTAGTAAGCCTCGGTCGCCGGGTCGAACTCCCGCTCGAAGTAGTCGATATATCGCTGCGCAAAGTTAGACATTCGATGCTATCAACACAGCATCCATTTCCAAAGCGGCAGGACTTCAATGGTGCCGAACTCATCGTTGATGGAGTCCGCCTCGTCGTAGGTCACTACAACGCGGCGATTGCAGGGCAGGACTTTGGGCAGCTTCTTCAGGGCATCGACCTCACGGTCAAAGGTAGACTCTGTCTGTCCGATACTGTATGATGTCTGTATGGCCAGCTTGTCTTCGGGGATATAGAAATCCACCTCCACCTTGTCGTTGTAGAAAAACACACGCTCGTTGTCCTTGTCGTGACCGTACTTGCGGAACAGGGTCAGGGCGGTAAGGTTTTCCAAGAGCGCGGTGTCGCCGTCAAGCAGGAAAAGGTTGAGCACACCGTTGTCAACAAAATAGTATTTGCACAACGACTCCTTGTCGGCAAAGGCGGCAGAGATGTTGCGCAGACGCAGGAGCAACCACGCATCCTCGGCATACTCGATGTATTTGCTGACTGTGGGCATAGTGATCTTTCCGCTCACGGACGACAGTACGTTGGCAAGTCGGTTGTAGGAGACGGGTTGACGGACGCTCTCGGCAAGTTTCTTGAGCAGCAGGCGCAGGAGGTTGGCATTGGAGACCTTGTTGCGGCTCACGATATCGCCCAAGTAAATCTTCTGTAGGGTACTGGTCAGATAGTCGCGCTTCACGCTGAGTCCGACAGATTCCGGCAGGCCACCCCAATGCAAGTATTCTCCACATTGGCGCAGCACCCTGGCACGCGACTCGGTGGCCAACAAAGCGCGCTCATCATATGCCACAGCCTTGACATTGAGGAACTCCCGAAAACTATAGGGATAAACCTCTGTGGTAAGGTAGCGGCCGCCAAGAGTGGTCATAATCTCGGATGAAAGCATTCTGGCGTTGCTGCCGGTAATCCAAACCCGATACTTGGCATCAGCCATTCGACGCGCAAACTTTTCCCACCCGTCGATGTTCTGCACTTCGTCAAGAAAGAGCATAGGACGCTGGTCGTACATCTCGGCATGGCATTCCAGAATCAGCTCAAAGTCATTGGCTGTGAAGTCAACCAGGCGGTCGTCCTCAAAATTAAGGTAAAGTATACCATCCCAGCCGCAACCGTTGGCTAGCATCTGCTGCATCTTCTGATAGAGCATAAACGACTTGCCAGCCCTGCGGACACCGACAAACACACGCCGCTCAAACTCGTCGGAAGGCAGTTCGCGAGGCACCACCTGATAGTTTTCCACATCCTTCTGGTTGGATGTCAATATCTGTTTTAGTACAGTTTTATTCATTATTTTTCAAATTGTCGTTTTGAGTTTCCGGTGCAAAATTACAAATAATTTCTTGAATAGTGACAATTTTCTTCAAAATATAATGTTTATAGTCCCTCGAACCC
Source organism: uncultured Bacteroidales bacterium (assembly GCA_946542135.1). Taxonomy (GTDB): domain Bacteria; phylum Bacteroidota; class Bacteroidia; order Bacteroidales; family P3; genus Colimorpha. Next base: position 1,260 of record CAMNKG010000034.1, on the reverse strand, counting down.
CAGCGCCTCGCATTCCTTAATGACCTCCTCCGAGTCGAAGAACCTGTAGTAAGCCTCCGTCGCCGGGTCGAACTCCCGCTCAAAGCAGTCAATCCCCCGCTGCGCGAACTCCGCCAGCGAAAGCTGCGGTGTGGTGGGTCGGGTCATAGCTTATGGTTATTGGTTTATTTCCTTTTCTTCATGCATTTCAACACCTTTCCTGCTGTAATCTTTAAACACCTTGGCGGGCATAGCAACACCCCTATGAGCATCCTGCAATCCGTAAGTGAATGGCGATGCCAATCGGGTATATTCTCCCAATTCCAACTTGACGCGATAGGGCTTGTCGTAGCCCTTATATTGCTTGTTGCCCGTGATGCGTGCTCTCGAAAGCAATTCCGTTGCGTCGAAAACCGTGTACGACAGAACCTTGTAGTACCCATGCACCAAGTGGTTTTCAACAGCGGCAAAGTATTTGATTTGATAGAAATCGATGCCAGCCAGTAAAGTGTTGTATCCTGATATAAAGCTGCTGGCTGTGCCATCCAAAATGCCTGCAACATCCTCGTTGACATGAGTGTCGATGGTGGACAGCAGATAGGGGCCTTTGCCTATTGGTGGTACTTCTTGGGTAGCGGCAACAATACAGCTCTGATCCACCCGAGGCAGAACCGTCTGCGGGTCGGTTCCCATGGGACATTCTGCTATATGGAACAGAGGTCTCAACAGCGCCAGCACCTCTTCGTTCTCTTCGCTGCAAGAGGGGTCGTTGTCCAATGCCAACGAATAGTAGTGTTGATTGTTGTCGCTGTCTTGGAATGGTGCATACACTTTCCCAATCAGCTGGCGGAAGTTGGTGTGCAGCTCCTTTGTCCCGTCAACACCCTCGCGTGCCGTGATGGCGTAGAATCCATATTGCTCTGCCAGCACCTTCCGTATTTCGTCGCGGAACTGTCGCCTCACCTCCTCGCGCCATGCGGCTTTCTCTGCCTGCCGGTTGCGGGCATAGAGCGACACCACGAAGAGGAAGTTGACGTTGTAGCGCGACAGCAGCATCGTGTCGCGGTCGAACAGGCGGTCTTTGAACTGGTATTTGATTTCGGGGTTCCTCCTGCCCACTGTCTCAGTTTTTTCTATCTCGCGGTGGTTATAGCTGTAGTCGCCCTTCATCATAGCGGCGCTGATGAAGAAGTTGGGAATGATGTTGTAGCCCTCGGTTACGTCGTCGCGCAGTCGTATGTCGGGGTTGGGCACCGTCTCGTCCATCCACAAGTCGATGTT
>CAMNKG010000033.1 GCA_946542135.1 uncultured Bacteroidales bacterium | reverse complement strand
CCCGAACCCGAGCCTGAACCCGAACCGGAGCCTGAGCCCGAACCCGAACCGGAGCCCGAGCCCGAGCCCGAACCCGAACCGGAAGTCAAGGCCAAAACAGCAGAGACACCGAAACCGGAAACCGCAAGTTCCTCGGCCACCATAGACCAAACCCTCAAGGTGCTTGACAATATGAGTGTGTCGAGCGAAGCGACAGCAGAGGTTTCCCAGAAGCAGAAAAAAGCCTCGAAGAAGAAAGAGGGACAGCAAACCGGCAAGAAAAAGAAAAAAGGATCATTTTGGAAAGCGTTGCTTTGGATTCTTTCCATCCTGATTATCCTCCTTGCCTGCGCAGCAGTGATAGACCACTATCTTTTCAACAGCAAGGGACGCAACTGGGTGGCCCAATATCTGCCCATTCCACCGGCACAGACCGCCACAGGCGAAGCCACCCCGACCTTCCCCACCATTCCGACAGACTACGACCGTGACGCAGCGCGCGACAACATTACAGATTTCACCTTCAGCACCGAGGGTCTGGAATTCTCGGAAGTGGAGCTTGACGAAGAGCGCGACCAGATACTCTTCGCGATGAAGAGCCATATCTCCAGCCACCTCAAAGCGCTGAACCAAAGCAAGAATGAAGAGACATTCCTGTACCATGTAAGCGACTACATCGACAACCGCCTCACCGATTTGATAGAAAGCGAAGATTTCAGTGCCACCCAATTGATGACGCAAGGCGACTATGTGCACGAAGCCGCACTGCCGATGCTCAAGAACACCAAGATGAAAAAGACACGAGCCATCATCATGTCAGAGCTCATGAGCGATGAAGTGCTTGAGCGACTGCTAAGCGAAATCGTTCCTGCCGACGAACTCACACCCGACCCCAATGCCATTGAAGAGCGCCCCGAGGTGAAGAAAGAGACCCCCAAGGCGCCCAAGGCCCAAAAGCCGCAACCCACGCGCTCGCATGTAGCCACAAGTTCGAAGCAAGGTTTTGACATCGTTGCAGGGTTCTACGTCAACAAGGCGAGTGCCGACAAGATGTGTTCTCAGCTCAAGAGCAAAGGTTGCGATGCCTACATCATCAACCGCAACGGGCTCTACTACGTGAGCATGGGCAGCGCCGCCAGCCGTACCGAGGCCGACGCGAAGTTCAACCACATCAAAGAATGGTATAAAGGCGACATCAGCATCAAACAGTGGTAACATGGCGAAGCATAAATTAGCGCGATTTGCAGAGAACCTGACGTTCCCGAACCTGTTTCAGGTGTCGTTTGAGGAGCTACAGGCGCACAGTTTTGAATACCGTGGTCGCTGGGATGCTTTTTTCGGCAACGACAACCCCATCGTGTTAGAGTTGGGGTGCGGCAAAGGCGAGTACACCATTGCCTTGGCTCGCGAGAACGCCAACCGCAACCATATTGGAGTCGACATCAAGGGGGCGCGCATGTGGCGAGGTGCCAAGACCAGCAATGAGGAGCATATGAAGAATGTAGCCTTTCTGAGGACGAGGATCGAGATGATCAACCAATTCTTTGGTCCCGGCGAAGTGTCGGAGATATGGATCACCTTTCCCGACCCGCAGCCCAAGAAGCCCATGAAACGGCTTACCAGCGAACGATTCCTTGGCTATTACCGACCGATGCTCCAAGCCGGCAGCACGATACATCTGAAGACCGACTCGCGAGAGCTATACGACTACACCATGGACGAGGTGATAGCGCCGGCGGGCTACAAAGTCGATTTCCACACCCCAGACCTCTATGCTTCAGGCTATAGCGGTATGGCGACGGCGGTGCAGACCTTCTACGAGTCCATGTTTCTGAAAGAAGGCAAGCCCATCACCTATATCCAATTCCATATTTCATAAAAGATCCACAGCATAGAATAAAGAATACAAATAATTATAATAAATAACTAAATAATTTTTATCATGTCAGGACACAATAAATGGTCAAAGATTAAGAGAGCCAAAGGCGCAGCAGATGCCAAGCGCTCCAAACAGTATTCGAACATCTTGAAACAAGTAGCCATCGCCGTGCGCGAAGGCGGCCCCGACCCCGACAGCAACCCCCGTCTGCGACTGCTCGTGCAGAATGCCCGCGGATGCAACATGCCCAAAGACACCTTGCAGCGTGCCATCAACAAAGCCAACGACAAAGACGCTGCCGCCATGCAGGAGCTCACTTTTGAGTGCCACGTCAACCACGGCATCGCCCTTTTCATCGAAGCACTTTCGGACAACAACAACCGTACCGTGGCCAATGTGAAGTCGATCATGAACAAATTCGGCGGCACGCTTGAGACCAACGGCAGCCTTAGTTTTCTTTTTACCCGCAAAGGTGTCTTTGTCATTCCGCGCAAGCCCGATATGAATATCGAAGAGCTTGAGATGGAACTCATCGACGGCGGATTGGAAGAGATGGAGGTTGACGACGACTACCTGACCCTCTACACCGCCTACGAAGACTTCGGAAACATGGTCAAGATGCTCGAAACCATGGGTATAGAATATGAAAGCGCCGAATTGCAGCGCATACCCAACACGACGCGCAGCATTGACGAGGAGTCGATCCGCAAGGTTTTGAAGGTCATCAACATCCTTGAAGAGGATGACGATGTCACCAACGTATACCACGACATGGAGATTCCCGACGATTTCGAGGAAGAATAACACCCACAATGAATTTGGATACTGAATTTCGAATATTGACCGCAATGGAAGAGACAAACGCGACATTCAAAATTCAACATTCAAAACTATATCTTGTACCGACACCGGTAGGAAACCTCGGCGACATGACCTTTCGTGGCGTCGAGGTTTTAAAATCTGTGGACCTTGTTCTTGCCGAAGACACCCGCACCAGCCGCGTGCTGATGCAGCACTATGGTATCGACACCCCGCTGCAGTCGTACCATATTTTCAACGAGCATCAGGTGGTAGGCAAACTGGTAGAGAAACTACTGAGCGGCATGTCTATTGCCATCGTCACAGACGCCGGAACGCCCGGCATCAGCGACCCTGGATTCCTGTTGGTCCGCGAAGCCGTCAAAGAAGGCATAGCCGTGGAGTGCCTACCTGGAGCTACGGCATTTGTCCCAGCACTGATAGACAGCGGACTGCCGTGCGACCGTTTTGTTTTCGAAGGTTTCCTTCCGCACAAGAAAGGGCGCCAGACGGCACTGCAACGCTTGACCACAGAGAGCCGGACCATGATTATCTACGAGAGTCCCTACAGGCTTGTCAAACTTTTGGAACAGCTGATGGAGGTGGTAGGAGAAGAGCGCCAGGTCAGCGTCAGTCGCGAAATCAGCAAAGTGCATGCTGAGACAGCACGGGGAACGCTAAGAGAGGTCTACAATCATTTCTCCGGCAAAGAAGTAAAAGGAGAAATTGTTGTCATATTAAATGGTTTTCAAGAATAGCAAATACCCCACGCCATGCAATCATCACATCTATTCTCAAGAATATTTCTTCTCCTTATGTTGGGGATAACGATACCCCTGTCAGCCCAAAGAAAGATAGAGCCCGACACTGTAGTCCGCTTTGAGGGGCGATATGATATAGCGCCAACTTTCGAAGGAGGGAATGAGGCGTTGCATGATTTTATTGCAGACAAAATACACTATTTCAAGAACGGAATAGGAGGCAATGTGTATGTATCCTTTACCATCGACACTAATGGTGCCGTGACGGGTCCTGTAGCCATAACCGACCCCGGAAGAGGCAGTGCAGAAGAAGCCGTAAGAGTGGTACAGCTGTTGCCTCATTGGAGACCGGCAACCCTGAATGGTCATGCTGTTGCCGTGCGATGCACACTGTCTGTTTTTTTCGACATTGAGAAGAATCACATTCAGACACCCTATTGGCAAGAACCCCAATATAAGCAAGACCCTCTTAATCCTACCAGACAAGTAGAGGTAGAAGGATGGCAATTCCACGGCAGATAGGATGATACCATTACAGCCTATGGCAGATAGTGCCCAGCTGATTGACATTACAACCCCAACAACATAAAACGCTAATGAACATTGGGGATAATGCATCCCAAAAAAAGCTTGAACATGACGTTCAAGTTTTTTTTTCAGAAAGATACATTTAAATTCAAAAAAATATGTATCTTTGCAATGTCAATTTAAAAAAAACAGCGCACCATGAAACGGCAAAATGCCGTCAAAGGCCTGTCGACCACGCTCGACGTGTCGCAATGGCCTGCCGGCATGTACATCATCATCATACGGACGCCTGCCGGCACCGTCACCAAGAAACTGGCGGTGAAGAAATAGCTTGGAGATCAGGCAGCAATCAAAGCAATTTCAATGCAATGGCAGCGCATGCTTCGGCGTCGGCCAAGGCATGGTGATGGTTTTCCAGATTGAAGCCACAGGCTGCTGCCACGGTATGCAGCTGATGGTTAGGCAGATTGCGGAGTTTGCGTCGTGAAGCCCGAAGGGTGTCGAAGAACACATAGTCAGGCCAATCCATACGGTAGACCTGCATAGCGGCGCGAAGGCACCCTTCGTCAAACATGGCATTATGAGCCACCAGAGGGAGACCCTCGACAAGAGGATGCACCTTTCCCCAAACATCCGGAAACAATTCAGCATCGTCGGTATCGTCATGGCAAAGGCCATGCACGCGTTGGCAAAACCACGCGTAATAATTAGGTTCAGGTCTGATGAGGCTATAGAAAGAATCCACCACCCTACCCTGGCGCACCACGACGACCCCCACGCTGCACACACTGCTGCGACATCCGTTGGCCGTCTCGAAGTCTATTGCTGCGAAATTATCCATAATTTTGGGATTAACGGCTCAACCGAGTCCAAGAATGGGACGATCCGGAAGGGCATCCATAGGAGGAAGGATATAGTACACTTCTTGCACTGGTAGTTTTTCACCGCAGGCTGAGCAGCGGCATAATTGCTCAAGCCAATCAGAAGGGTCAACAAAAAGAGCGTCAAACAACGATACATAGAATTCCGTATTATATATTGGTAACGCATCACCCCCGCGCATATTGCATGAAAGCGGAAGCAAAAAACATGCCAAAATGTCACACCTCTCCGTTTTGGAATGGAAATTGAAGGTGTTAAGGCGAAAAGAGAAAAAAAATAAAAAAAGATATATCATGCAAGGTAATTTGAATGTACAGACCGAGAACATTTTTCCGGTCATTAAGAAGTTCCTTTATTCGGATCATGAAATCTTTCTTCGCGAACTGATTTCAAACGCCATCGACGCCACGCAGAAACTGAAGGCCTTGTCGTCGCGTGGAGAATTCCAAGGCGAGCTGGGGGATTTGACAGTAGAGGTGAAGATCGAGAAAAACAAACTCATCATCAGCGACCATGGCATTGGCATGACGCAAGAAGAGATAGACAAATACATCAACCAGATAGCCTTCAGCGGTGCCAACGATTTTCTTGACAAGTACAAGGACGTACAGGAGAACCTGATTGGCCATTTCGGGTTGGGATTCTACTCAGCCTTTATGGTGGCCGACAAGGTGGAGATAGACACCAAGTCGTACAAAGACGCACCAGCGATGCATTGGAGTTGCGACGGCAGTCCGGAATTTGAGATGAAAGAAGGGAAACGCAAAGAGCGTGGAACCGACATCATCCTCCATATTGCCGACGACTGCAAAGAGTTTTTGGAGGAGCGGCGCATTCTGGAGTTGCTCAAGAAATACTGTCGTTTCATGCCCGTAGCCATCCGATTTGGCGAGGAGAGCACCTGGGTGGACAGCGAGACCGAGTTTGACGAGGTCGATGACGGCAACGGCGGCAAGAAGAAGCAGCCCAAACGAGTAGAGAAGAAGCAGCCCCGCATCATCAACGACACCGACCCGGCCTGGCGCAAGAAACCATCAGACCTTACCGACGAAGACTACAGGAAGTTCTATCATGAGTTGTATCCCATGAATTTTGAGGATCCGCTGTTCCAGATACACCTGAACGTCGACTATCCTTTCAACCTGACGGGCATCCTGTATTTCCCCAAGGTGCGCAAGACCATCGACCCCAACCGCAACAAGATACAGCTCTACTGCAACCAGGTGTTTGTCACCGACAGCGTGGAGGGTGTAGTGCCCGAGTATCTGATGCTGTTGCATGGTGTGCTTGACAGTCCCGACATCCCGCTGAACGTCAGCCGCAGCTATCTGCAAAGTGACAGCAACGTCAAGAAGATTGCCCAGCACATCAGCAAAAAGGTTGCCGACAAGCTGGAAGAGATGTCGAAAACAAACGAAAAGAAAGACGAAAACGACAATTCGGCATTCGACATTCAAAATTCACAATTGGCGGCCAAATGGGACGACATCAAGATCTTTGTAGAATACGGCATGCTAACCGAAGAGAAATTCTGCGAACGCGCCATGAAGTTTGCCCTGCTGAAAAACACAGAAGGCAAATATTTCAAGCTGGAAGACTATCGCGACAAAATCAAGGCTTTGCAGACCGACAAAGACAAGAACGTCATTTATCTCTACGCCACTGATGTTGAAGAGCAACATGCCTACATAGCCAAAGCCAAAGAGAAAGGCTACGATGTGCTGCTGATGGACAGTGTACTCAATTCGCACTTCATCAACCTCTTGGAGCAAAAGATAGAGAAGACACGTTTTGTAAGAGTGGATGCCGACACCGTGGAGAAACTGATAGCCCACGACGACAACATTCCCGAAAAGTTGAGCCAAGAAGAGAAAGACAAGCTGAAACCCATCATAGAGAATGAGTTAGACAAACAGAAATATACCGTCGTGTTGGAAAGCATGGAAAGCGACGACCAGCCTATGGTCATCACCCAGAATGAATTCATGCGCCGCTACAAAGAGATGAGCCAGACCAGCGGTGGTGGCATGGGCTTCTACGGCGAGATGCCCGACAGCTATAACCTTGTGGTCAACATCAACCATCCCTTGATCAGCCAGGTGCTGAACGAGCCCGATGCTGAGAAGCAAAAGCAGCTGGTTCATCAACTTACCGACCTGGCCCTTTTAAGCAACGGATTGCTGAAAGGAGAAGCGCTTACAGAGTTCATCAAACGGTCAGTACAGATGATTTGAGTTGCCGTAGGATAGCTTCCATACAAAAAGAAACACCGTCTGCATCCATGTGGACGGTGTTTTTTTTACGGGAATATCCAGCAATGGCCTTACATTAAGCGTGATTTACAAAAAAAAACGGCAATGCCTTCCAAATCAAAAAAATTGTATTTTTCAGCATCAATTCAAATTACAACCCCAACCAACATAAAACGCTAATGAACATTAGTGATAATGCATCCAAAAAAAAACTTGAACATGACGTTCAAGTTTTTTTTCAGAAAGATACATTCAAATTCAAAAAAAAATGTATCTTTGCAATGTCAATTAAAAAAAAACAGCGCACCATGAAACGGCAAAATCATCTTTCTTTATTATTATCCATTGTATTAATTTTCAATATTGTACACGACTCCTATGGACAGCATCGCATCGTTGAGGTTCCGTTTTCTGACAAAATAACAAATGTTATTGTCAGGGAATACGACTTCCCATCGACAGTCAGCTACATCGAGACGGCCGACAGTCATTTTTTCGCCTATGCCAAAGACAGCATGCAGCTCACTTGTGCCATACTTAACAAACAGATGTTTGTCCGGGATTTCGTCATCCACGACAACAGAGTCTATTTCTGTGGATACATGAACGGTGCTTCGACTCGCGGCCTCTGGGGATGGTTCAATATGGCTGATTTTGGTGGCGGGTTTTTAAACATCAAATACTACCAGGAATTCAATTGTGCGCCCCAATATGTAGACACCCTCCACCAGATAGCCATACACGTGGAGAAGGAAGAATTGCACATGGCCATGGTAGGCTCTTGCTATGACGGCATCGCCAAACGGCGGTGGTGTCTCATCGACCTTTGGGGCCATGCCGGCGGCACCTACGGATGGCAATACGTGATGGGCATTCCCTTCGGCAATGAGACATCGATATATGACCGTCTGAGCCATGTCTGCGTAACAGACAGCTTCATCGTAGCCGCTGGCAATTTCTACAATCCCGCGCATAGCGAGACCTACCGCATCCACCGCAGGGACAATGTCTTTTTCGGAGGCCATGAGGACACCATCTATATCTTCCCGCTGCACTATACAGGATTCATCCACGACTCGGTCAACTTCGTCATGACCCCAGTCTACGACAACCTCGTTGCCGTGGCCAACAAAGCCTATAATAATGAATTCGGAAATCTACAAAATAGCATATTAGTCAATGTGTACGACATGACACAGACCCTTTCCATTCCTGGCGTGTCGCCTATTTACACTTACAACATTTCCGTTTCCAATCACATGTATTATTCTCTATGTAGTATAAAGTACAGCAAAAACAAACAAGTGTTGCATCTGCTTGTATCCGGAGACACGCTTCCTTTTCCACCATATCCCGGAAGCCTTATTGCAGAAATCAATTGTCCGCCGACAGCTTCCACCAATATCACCTATACGTTTCTCGACAAAAGAATCCTATTATCGCTGGACAACTACCACAACCAAGGCAACACCCTTGCCTGTGGTTTCGACTGGAATAATGCCTCACTGCTAAACTATTTCACACAGCCACTTCAGGCCCCATCCATCTGCGGAGCATATTCAAATTTATTTTATCATGAAACTGGCTACTCCGCAAAGCAGGAGTATTCTCCATACACAACATGCCAACAAAGTTTTGACTGTTACACAAGAAATTTTCGCATCATCAAAAAGGAAATCAGCACTATATGCAAATAAAGTATCAACCTATAAAACATACGATTATGAAAAGAATACTATGGACGCTTATCCTGATGGGCACAATAACCAATTTTGTCGCAGCCCAGAACCAGCCTTATTTCCGTGTGGGTGATACCATACGAGGACGAGACTCCATCTATCACTACCAGTGGTGGAGCGAGCAGTGGCTCAGTGATCCTACGCACCACCTCAATCTAAAATGGTCAATAGAGGACACAGTCATGCCATCTCAATACGATAGTGTCTTTTATTATCATCTCCAATACCTAGACATTTATGGGAATGGTGTTATCTTAAGATACTGTTACACTGATCAGCCCTTGAAAATTGTTGGAATAGCATCATCATGCCATGTTCGCCGATTTGGAACAATACTGGACACACAGCCATTGTTCTCAGAATATCTTGAACTCTGGGATGCTGACACTGGCAGGAATGCATTCAATCGTTTAGCCCAAATCGAATGGGACCATACACAACCCAATCGATACATGGAAATCAACACAAGTTATGCTCAATTTTCAAACCAACTTGATTGCTGCGAAGAGACACCGACTCCCCATACTGATTACATTCCCATCAAAGAATTCTACTTTGAAAAGCCTATCACCGTTTTGGATTCATTCTATGTGGGACATACTGCTAATAGCGTTCCTATAATAAGTCAAGGCGGAGTATGCAGTGAAAGAAATCCGGACCGTCATGATGGTATCTTATGGGTAACAAGATCGATAGGATTCAACCATCTCTGGTATTATACACCAAATTGCCAATGGCCATTACCAGATTGCTTGACGCCGATGCATCAGTACAAATTCCGACACACGGTTTATACTGGCAACCCCTACGAGGAATCCTGCGATACGGACTACTATGCCAGCCGATGGCAATGGGGGTATTCGCCAGATTTCATGCTTGACTTTCCCATTATCGAGATAGACTCGTCGTTCTATGACGGACCGCCGCAGTTCGAGTGCCCCGCCGTGCAGGATTTCCGCATCGGCACACAGGACGACAACCGGGTGGTGCTGCTCTGGTCATCACACGTTGACCAGTACCAATGGGAGGTGAGCATCTGCGCACCGGGGGTACCCCCCGACAGCGGCGACATCCGCACGGCTTATATCCCCGCCATGATGCTTTCCGACCTGGACAGCGGCATACACTACAACGCCTATGTCCGTGCCACATGCATGCACGACTCGCTGCTATACAGCACATGGAGCGATTCTTTGGACCTCTGCATCTGCGACACCTCGCAGACTGCCGCCATCGAGACCTCCATTCTCGACCAGCTGACCTTCCTTATGCCCAACCCCGCCTCGCACCAGGTGCAGCTGATGTCGTCGTACGGCATCACGCGCGTAGAAGCCTTCGCCCTGAACGGCACCTGCATGGCCGACCATGCCGTCAAGGGCTTGTCGACCACGCTCGACGTGTCGCAATGGCCTGCCGGCATGTACATCATCGTTATACGGACCCCTGCCGGCACTGTTGCCAAGAAACTGGCTGTGAAGAAATAGCAAGCTATCGCCAAAGGGGAAAACACATCTTGAGTTCAAAGATGTGACATTACATAAGTCCACAACAAAACACCGACGGCACCCATGTGGTCGGTATTTTGTTTTATATAGCGAAGGTGACAGAGGGTAAAGTACCCCCCCAACGACTATGCTTCAGGGTCGTGTCCCTTGCTCATGTAAGTATACCCCTTCATCAATCCCGTAGTGGCATTGCCGATGAAGCTGAGAACGATTTTGCCCTCATCGGTATTGCCATACTGTTCCTTGATAAGTTCAACAGCGTGGGAGACATTAAGGCCTTTCTGGTAGATAATCCTATAGATGTCCTGGATATTATTTATTGCCTGCTGGGAGAATCCACGGCGTTGCAGACCCAAGGCATTGACACCGGCAAAAGAGATAGGATAGCGGGCTGCCTTGACGAAAGGAGGGATATCCTTGTTGACCAACGAGCCGCCCATGGTAATGACATGCGAGCCGATGTGGACAAACTGTAGGATAGCCGTCTTGCCGCCCAGCACCGTCCAGTCGCCTACGATGATATGACCTGCCAGCGTGGTATTGTTGGCAAACACACAGTTGTTGCCCACCACGCAGTCGTGAGCCACGTGGACGTAGGCCATGATGAGGTTATTGTTGCCAATAACCGTTTTGCCGGAGGCCGAGGTGCCGCGGTTGATGGTGCAACATTCACGAATGACGTTGTTGTCGCCAATCTCAACAGTGGTATATTCTCCGTTGAATTTCAGATCCTGAGGAATGGCAGCGATGACAGAGCCAGGGAAAATCTTGCAGCCCTTGCCGATGCGTGCACCAGGGAAGATGGTGACATTGGGTCCGATCCAAGTGTCGTCGCCGATGACAACATCTTCGTAAATAGTAGAGAAATTGCAAATCTTTACGTTGTTCCCGATTTTAGCATCGGGGTGCAAATCGTAGAGTGTAGCCATTTTTTAAATTATATATATTATAGATACAATTATATTATTTCATTTAACAGACAGCAATTGCTGGCGAATAATCTTAGCCAGGGCCACATTGGCGCGGTGACCGAGACATTTGAGGGAGAAATGGGCCTTGACAGGCATTCCCACCAGATAGATGTCGCCCAAGAAATCGAGAAGCTTGTGTCGTGCCGGTTCGTTGGGGAAGAAAGGGTCGATGGTGTTGAGCACACCATCATGCACCATAATGCTTTCCGGCTCCTTGTTGAAAAGTTTAGCCAGACGTTCTTTTTCTTCGGAGCCTAACGGCTTGTCGACGAAGACCAAGGCATTGTCGAGGTCGCCGCCTTTGATAAGGTTGTGAGCCAAAAGCATTTCAACCTCATGCAGAAAGACGAAAGTGCGGCAACGGGCGAATTCGGGCACGTACTGGTCATAGTTGTTCAAGACCGCCGACTGAGTGCCGATGAGGTCGCTCGCGAATTCGATACGTACCTCGACCCTGAAATCGTCGGCGGGTTCGGCGCGCATCACGATACCAGCATCATCGTCGCGCCACTCTGCCGTTTGCGTCAAGTGGAAGACACGCCGTTGGGCGTCCTGTTCTTGCAAGCCAACGTGCAACATCTGATCCACCCAATAGCGGGCGCTGCCATCGAGGATGGGCACTTCGGGGCCGTCGACTTCGACGATGGCGTTGTCGACGTGGAGACCGTGGAAGGCCGACATCATATGTTCGATGGTCGACACAGAGGCGTTGCCAACAGCGAGGATGGTACCGTGGTCGGTGCCGACGACGTTATCTACCAAGGCAGGTATGTCGACAGCAGGGTTGAGGTCGATACGACGCAACACGATACCCGAATCAGCGGGGGCAGGTTTGACAGTGGCATGGATGTACTTGCCGGTGTGGAGCCCCGGGCCCGAGAGAGAGAAAGGTGTCTTTATGGTTGACTGGTATTCCATGAAGTGATCTGTTTTTTCTTTTAATAATTGTTTTTGTTGAGCCATGAAGGCGTGTAGGGGGATGGGAAATTATTGAATTTTGATAAGTTTGTAGTTTTGCATCTGGTAAAGGTCAGGCAGCTGGTTTTCGTAGCCTCCTGTTGCCGACGACTGTTTGACACGGAAAGGGAAAAGCATCAGCTGAGGGGTGTAGAAATTCTGGGGATTGCGCCAGAATTCGGCCCCTTGTTGCGACAGTGCTGTCACGAAATAGAGCATGATGTCATGTCCCAAACCGGCATAGAGGGAATTGGGTTCGGTACGGAACTTGTTTTTATAGGTATCGATAAAATCTTTATGCTTAGGGTTGTTGTAGTCGAGATAGCCCATGGTGACCGTAGTATAGTTGAGATGCTGCAGCTGGTCGAAATCGACATTGGGGAAGTCGTTGAGGTAGTTGGATACCGTCATCAGGCGAGGCACATTCGTGTTGAGAGACGACAGTCTGTTGAGCAACGTTGTGGCAAAGATGGTATTGCGGTTTTTGTCTTGATTATAAACGCTGATAATCACGTTGTTGTTGGTAGCCTTGAGGGTAGGTATCAGTTTAGCATTGGCAGCCCAATCGAAGAGAGTATATTTGATGTCGCCACGAGCCGCCAGCTGTTTCTGGAACTCTGCGAGGAAGAGATGTTCGTCGCTTTTGACATTTTTATTGTTGGAGTGTACCAGGTAGAGATGGCCACCCTTATGATGGTTAGCCACGACATCCAGCATGCCTTTGACCGTGCCTTCGACAGAGGGCATATATTTCAGCACATAGGGGTTGTTTTCCACCACTTCGGAGCGTGACGAGAGTGGGTTGATGACAAACACCTGATGTTTCTTGGCCAATTCGGCCAGTTTGGAAAAAGGTTTTTTGACGAGGAGAGCGATGATGAAATCGGAGTTTTCCATCTTATGCGAGTAGAAGGCAGCCACGACATCCTCATTCTTGTCGCTGGAGAGGTCGACCACGTTGAGCATCACGTTGTAGCCCTGCGACTCCAGTTGGTCGAGAGCGATAAGGACACCTTCGTAGAACTGAATGAATTCAAAGACCTTATACTCTTTTTTGCCGCGTTGTTCGATGTCGAATTTGGATGTCGACACTTCGTTGAGTTTGTCGAGGTTCAGCGGCATGATGACGGAGACGCAGATGCGGTCTTTTTTCTGCAGATCGCGTACAGGGTAGTTGAACGATGTCGCTGTCGAGAACTCATAGTAAGGAGCGGGAAGCAGCGGGAAACCTATGGGCACCTCGGTGAAAGGATATGGGTTTTCGACAACACGTTTGGTGTTGGGTGTTTTTTGGTCGGCGACAGGTGAAGACGACGCTGATGGCACGTCGTTTTTGGCGTCAACCTTATCATTGTTTGAAGCAATTTCGGCAGCTTTCTGTTCCGCTAATTTCTTCTCTTCGGCGGCTTTCTTTTCCGCCAAACGTTTTTCTTCGGCCGCTTTCTGCTCCGCCAATTTCTTCTCCTCGGCAGCCTTCTTTTCCGCCAAATGTTTTTCTTCGGCAGCTTGCTGTTCCGCTAATTTCTTCTCTTCGGCGGACTTCTTTTCCGCTAAGCGTTTTTCCTCAGCAGCTTGCTGTTCCGCTAATTTCTTCTCCTCGGCAGCCTTCTTTTCCGCCAAACGTTTTTCTTCGGCTATACGTTTTTCTTCGGCAGCCTTCTGTTCTGCCAATCTTTTCTCCTCGGCAGCCTTCTGTTCTGCCAAGCGTTTTTCTTCTGCCAGACGTTGTTCTTCGGCTTTTTTCTTGGCAAGTTCCTGTTCTTCGAGGGCTTTTTTCTCTTCGATAGTCAAAGCAGGTTTAATCGGGACCCGCAACATCTGACCCGCTTTAAGCTGAGCGTCGCGCAAAGCAGGGTTGGCATTCACCAATTCGTCGACAGTGAGACCGTATTGGCGTGCGATGCCATAGAGTGTTTGTCCAGCCTCAACCTTTACATAGTGGACCCTGTTGGACGATATGGTCTCCTCCGCTCTGGCCGAGACAGCGGCAACGCTGTATTCGTTGAGCGGGAGCCATACCGTGTCGCCCACCTTCATACGATGGATGTCGGTGCGGATAACCGCGTCATAATATTTCAAGCCATAGGCTCTGGCGATAGAGAATACCGTCTGCCCTTGTTCAACGACATGAACATAATAGTCTTTGTTATTGATGCGTTGTATCTGACTGGACACCTTCACCGGCACCGTTTGCGTTCCCTGGGCCGACGCAATGCCGAAGAAGAGTATCATCAAACAAAACAGAAGTTTTTTCATGTCAATCAATTTAAGGCGGTATTATGGTTATCGATATCCACTGTTAACGATTTCGAGGTGCTATTTTTGGAGAGAAGGCTTACTCCCACTCTATCGTTGCCGGGGGTTTGGAGCTGATGTCGTAGACCACCCTGTTGACGCCTCTCACCTGGTTGATAATCTCATTAGAGACACGCGCCATAAAGTCGTAAGGCAGGCGCGACCAGTCGGCGGTCATGCCGTCGACAGATTCCACCGCGCGTAGCGCCACGACGCTTTCATAGGTACGTTCGTCGCCCATCACGCCGACCGACTGTACAGGCAGCAGCATAGCGCCAGCCTGCCACACCTTGTCGTAGAGGTCGTTTTCGCGTAGTCCGCGAATGAAAATGTCGTCGACCTCTTGGAGGATGCGAACCTTTTCGGGGGTCACGTCGCTGAGGATGCGGATAGCCAGACCCGGGCCCGGGAAAGGATGACGGCCAATAAGTTCTTGTTTGATGCCCAACTGACGACCTACGCGACGCACCTCGTCTTTGAAGAGGCTGCGCAAAGGTTCGACCAGTTTGAGTTTCATATAATCCGGCAGGCCGCCGACGTTATGATGCGACTTGATGGTCTGCGAAGGACCTTTGACCGAACTCGACTCGATGACATCGGGATAGATGGTGCCTTGTGCCAGCCAACGGGCATCGGTCACCTCCTTGGAGGCATCGTCGAAGACATCGATAAAAGTCTTGCCGATAGCCTTGCGTTTTTTTTCAGGGTCGGTAACGCCAGCCAGTACCTCATAGAACCGGGCCTTAGCATCGACACCCTTAACGTTGAGTCCCATATCCTTATAAGATTCCAAGACGCTTTCGAACTCATTTTTGCGAAGCAGGCCGTTGTCGACAAAGATGCAATGGAGATTATGGCCAATCGCTTTGTTGAGCAGCACGGCAGCCACCGAAGAGTCGACGCCGCCAGAGAGACCCAGAATGACCTTGTCGTTGCCCACCTGTTCGCGTATCTGCCTTACCGTCATATCGATAAACGATTCTGGGGTCCAGCTTTGGTCGCAATGGCAGATGTCTACGACGAAATTTTTCAGCAGCGTGAGGCCGTCGACCGAATGGTGCACCTCGGGGTGGAACTGGATGGCGTAGGTTTGTTCACCTTCAATCTGATAGCCCGCATATTTCACATGGTCGGTAGAGCAGATGGGGCGATAATTGTCGGGTACACTTTCGATGGTGTCGCCATGGCTCATCCAGACCTGAGAACCGGTAGGGATGTTTTTCATAAGAGGAGAGGATGCGTCGACCCATTGCAGGTTGGCGCGACCATATTCGCGGATTTTGGACTGCTGGACGCTGCCGCCGCCGAATTTGGCCAAATATTGGGCGCCGTAGCATACAGCCAGCAGCGGCAGTTTGCCCTTGATATTGCTCATATCCGGCACCGGAGCGTCGGCCGCATTGCAGGAATAGGGGCTACCAGAAAAAACGACGCCCTTCACATCGCTTGAGAGGGCGGGTATCTTGTTGTAAGGATGTATTTCGCAGTAAATATTGAGTTCGCGAACCTTTCGCGCAATAAGTTGAGTGTATTGAGAACCAAAGTCTAAGATGATAATCGTGTCCATATAATGATTTTTAATTAAGGAACAAAAATACGATAAAAATCCGAAACACGAAAATATTTTTT